>JAQXFM010000351.1 GCA_029250305.1 Candidatus Poseidoniaceae archaeon
TGCTTCGTCTGCCGTTGCGCCGAGCTGTCGAATGGTTTTCTGCATTTGACGGGAAATTGTGCTTTGGGTTGAGCCAAGCAGGTCAGCAATCTCATTCTGTGACCACCCTTTGGTCCGCAAATCCTTTGCCACATGTTGATGGAGTCGTTCAAGCCACTTGTCGCCAATTGTACCGAGCATAGTTGTTGCTTGAGAGGGTTCTTATTCAATGTTGCTGAGAAATTATGCAGGATGCATTAAATTGGTGGGGCCTCGCCAAGACGCCTATTTAGGGTCTTTCATTAGCCAAAACATCCGCTAAATCGATGTACGTCGCCAACCTTTCATGGTGCGGCATCACCGCTCTTCCTGACGGGGACGGCATGATCCACACTTCGATTCCGTTCAATACCTGAGGCCATCCTTCAGGTCGATGATCTTGGTTGAGTCGGCCATGCGGGCATCGTGGTAGAATTGGTGTGAAAAGGTGTTTCCACTGGCGTTTTCCAACAAAACAAAGACGCTTTAGTGAGCCGTTCATGCTTATTGCATATTTTTCTATTCGATGTAGGAATGCCGCCCGATTTGCCAAGAAATCTGCTCTTGATATGTCATTCGCATTGTTTCCTGGCACCTCGATCACGTCACAAAACCCGAACCCATGGTGATCGACGAGAACATCATCGAGATGGGGGCTCTTGCCGAACTGCACCCCACTCTCTTCCAACAATGCCCAAAATCGATTGCTTGGGTTAGAAAAATAATGGCCTGAGGCCCATGTGTGCTCAGAAGGGTTGTGCCCAATGAACAGCGTGTGGCATGGTGGCGACGAAGCGCTCGGTAACTTGGCACTGTACGCTCCCATGTACCCACATGGGGTTCCGTTGTGGATGAACTTTACACTTTACGCCTTTTGAAATACACCACAGCCTTCTAAGAGCCGCCGCGATGCCAACCATGTAGGGGCGAATTGATGGAACTCGAAGATTTTGTCAACCGTTTGTGCGAACGAATCGTTGCCTACATGAAAAGTGCTGAAGAACCCGGCAAACTCGTGGATTACACTCCAGCAGAATCACTCTCCAAAACGACAGATGTCCATCTTCCTCTCGAAGGCCACGGTGCAAACGCAGTGTTCGACGACATCGATGAATTCCTGCGTCACTGCGTCAAAACCAATCGACCCGAATTCATGAACCCACTATGGGGTGGACTCAGCCCTGCAGGGTTTGCTGGTGAGGTCATCACGGCATTGACCAACACTTCGATGTACACCTATGAACTTGCACCGTTCGCCACATTGATTGAACAAGCGATTCTCAAGCGCATGGGTGAACTGGTTGGCTTTTCCGGTGGAGCTGGCACATTGGCCACTGGTGGGTCGAATGGAAACATGCTCGGTATGTTGTGCGCTCGCGAGGTCGCATTCCCATCTTCGACACACCGAGGCATCGATGGAACGAAAATGGCAGCCTTTGTCTCAGCCGAATCGCATTACTCAGTTCTCATGTCGGCCAATGTCATTGGAATCGGTCATCGAAACCTGTTCAAAATTTCCTGTGATGAAGACGGAAGAATGCGCCCTGACGCACTCATGGACGAAATTCAAAGGGCCCGATCTGAAGGCCTGACGCCATTCTGCATCGTCTCCACTGCAGGAACAACGGTTCGTGGTGCTTTTGATCCCCTCGTGGAAATTGGTAAAATCGCTCACCAAGAAGGCCTTTGGCATCACGTCGATGCTGCTTGGGGCGGCTCTGCAATGTTTTCAGGTTCGCTTTCCCGTCTGATGGAAGGTGTGGAATTTGCCGACAGTGTGTGTTGGGATGCACACAAGATGATGGGCTTACCACTGATTTGCAGTGCATTCTTAGTAAAACAGGCCGATGTGCTCGCGAAAGTGTGCGCTCACGGGAATGTTGCGCACTATCTCTTCCACGAAAGCAGTAAGGATCATGATTTGGGCCGCTATTCACTCCAGTGTGGGCGTCGAAATGATGCACTCAAACTGTGGTTGGCTTGGCGAGAATGTGGCGACGCAGGATGGGCAGCACTTGTCGAGAATTATGTTGCACTCGCCGACCATCTGGAATCGAAAGTCAACAACCATAACAACCTCGAGATGATGTCAAGCCGCACATGGACAAATGTGTGCTTCCGCTATGTTCCAACCAATTCCGGGATGAACCTTAACGAACTTAATTCTGAACTTCGAGCACGTCTGATGCGCAACGCAGATTTCATGGTGAGCCGGTCGAATATTGGTGAAGATGTTGTTCTTCGCTCTGTCATCTCGAATCCGGGAATCACTCAAGGCACACTCGATGCATTTGTTGAGGAAGTGCTCCGTATTGGAAACGATATCGAGCAAGGCATGCCTCGTGATTTATGAATCGCATCATCGGACTGATGCTGCGAACAATTCATGTTTAATCGCAGGTTTTTGCCCACTTGCGGACACGAAATTTCCACGCTCGAGGTCTCTTTTTCGAAGTGAATCAATACGACCTTTTTTTTACCGGGGCGTTGAGATATTGACATGGAAGGGGCCATGGACATGGTGGTTAAGCGACCTTCATGGCATCGCTTTCTCAATCCGCTCCTTTTTGGCTCGGGAATGTTGGCCTCCGTCATCCAACCAATCTTTTTGTTGGCCTCTGGGAAAGAAGTGAACGACGCCATATGGCCGCATGCATACCGTGCATTGCAGGCAACGATGTTCCTCCGTGATCACTTGACCCTGATGTTTTTCTTCTCCTTGATTCTGTTTTTCTCTACTGCAGCATCGATTAAAAGCCAGATGTCGGGAAAGCCTCCCCACCTACTCATTCACCGAGTCTTGTTGTTTATTTCGGGATTGACCACAGGGTTTCTTATCCTGTACTTCCTTCTTGACGTGTTCTACCTACGCGGTGCCTTTCTGTTGTTACCCACTGCATATGGAATCATCCTGTTATGCTCTCTCTTCGTGATTGGTGGCCTCCCCCGTATGCCGGAACGCACCTCGAAAACGGAGATGTTTGCTGGCGCAGGGCACATCTTTGCAATCTTCTTTGCTGCT
>JAQXFM010000361.1 GCA_029250305.1 Candidatus Poseidoniaceae archaeon
GATGGCAGTCAAATCTACTTCTCGCTCGCCAATGACGGCGCAGAAGACTGTGCGAATGGTGAAGACGAACCTGTTGAAGAATACGTCGAATCAAGCACCTTTGATTGCGCTGATGGAGAAACCATCGCACTGTCCTTGGTCAACGATGGAACAGAAGACTGCCGAGACGGCGACGATGAGCCATCATACGATCCAACCGACCAACAGGAACTCTCGACCTTTGACTGCTGGTACTCTGGCGGAACAATTGCTCTTTCCCTCGTGAATGAAGGAAATGACGATTGCGAATATGGCGAAGACGAACCTTATGGAAGCGATGAAGAAACCTCGTTGTTCACCTGTGACGACGGCGAAGAGATCTACATGAGCTGGCTCAATGATGACTACAACGATTGTCAAGGCGGTGAAGACGAAGCACAGTATGACATGGGCGAAGAAGTCAGTGTCTTTACTTGCGATGACGGAACTGAGGTAGCCTTCTCGATGGTTAACAACGGTGATAATGACTGCGATGACGGTGAAGACGAATCATACACCTACGAGTGCGCTGATGGAAGCGATACCATCCCACTCCGATTTGTCAACGTTCAATATTACTTCTGCCAGGATTACTCTGATGAATCCGACGCATCGGAATCAAGCGAATTCACATGCTTTGATGGTGAAATAATTCCACTCAGCTACCACCTTGACGACGAAGCAGACTGTACTGATGCCTCTGATGAAATTGATTGGGATCCAGACTACACAGACTGTGTCTTTGATGATGCTGGATTCTGGGCCTGTGCTGATGCAATGCCTGAAGGTACTTGGTCGGGTGGAATGCAAGATGATGGAAGCATGATTGTCTTGATCATGGGTGAAGACAATGAAAATTGGACAGTCACATTCACTCCTGAAATGTCGATTGACTCGATTCAAATCGAGGACGTGGAATCCACCGAAATATACACAGCCGGAACCGGCGATCATGACCTCACAATGGACACGACCCTCGAAGAGGCTGCACCGCCATTCGCTGTCGGCTTTGATGGCGAACCAGTTCAAGAGGCTACTTTTGAATGCAACGATGGAACAATCATCATGTTTGACCTTCTCAACGACGGGGCATATGATTGCGCTGATGAAGAAGATGAGCCTGATTACGCCCAAGAAGAAGTGAGCTACTGGATCTGTGCCGATGAGATGGATGAAATTCCTCTATCATGGGTTTCGGATGGCGAAGCAGACTGTGAGGATGGATCGGACGAAGTCCTCACTTCGAACTTCGATTGCAATGATGGGACGATGATCACCCTTGCCATGGTGAGCGATGATAACATCGATTGTGCAGATGCTGAAGATGAGCCTGAATATCAAGACGGAGAGGATATGAATTACTTCCATTGTGGTGGCGACTACGGTTACGTCTACATGTCTTGGGTGAATGACAATTACAATGATTGTAATAACGCAGCAGACGAAGGCTTCATCGAAGGTCACGGCTACGGAGATTACATGATTGGAGCGATTGGCGTTGCTTTTAGCATGGAGCTCATTGAATGGAATGGAGGCTCACTCACTGACGCAACAAGCGCAGACAGTATGGACCTCGTTCTCTCGATGTGCGACTCCTTCAAGACCATAGACGGCGAGGAAGGCGAACTTAGCGTTGCCGAAGACTGTGGCGACGATGTTGAACGCTGGTCGTTTGTTGACATTGCAGCAGGGAACGTTGTTGGCGTTGAGTTCTTTGACGCTGATGAAAGCGGTACACTCACCAATGGGGACATGTTCATGATCACTGAGGACCTTGAAACCACGGAAGACTGGAACGCAGTTCGACTGGCAAAGGGCATGGCCTACGCCGATGAGAACCCTGAAGTCGTTCTTCCAGGATTTACAGCAGCACTTGGTATCATCTCGATGCTCGGTGCAGCACTCCTTGTTCGCAAGAACGAGTGAACCTGTTTGACGGTGAACACATCGTTGTACGTTGGCCTTGTGCATGCAGGGTCAACGTGCTCCGGTTACGACGACAAGTGCCGAAAGGCTGAAGATCACTCTTCGAGGAATTGAGCGAGTTGTGGAGGTTGCCATCCTTCAGGCTTGAGCACCTTTCCGTCTTCTCTGCGGATGACCTTTCCATCGACCAATTTCGCCATGTTTGAACGGTGAACCTCGTTGAACGCATCATCGTAGATGTGTTGCATGCCGTGGTTGATGATCGTCCCGGCAAGAATGTATCCGATGTCTGCAAGTGCATCAAGCACTTCGACCATGTCGCCTGCTCTTGCCGCTTCAGCGTATTCTTCAACTTCTTCTCGAAGGAGCTTGATTCGCAACTCAATCATGTCTTCGGGGCTTAGCCCTGGGGAGTCGAGTTTCGGTATTTCGAAGGCTTCGTTGAATTCAAGCAGGGAGGCAACCATTGGGTTCATGGCTTTCTCTCAAGCGACCCGGCCTTTGAACATTGCAGGGCGTCAGCATCTGCACTCATGCAACTGCTTGTGACGGGTCCATGGCAATGATTGCAGCCAATAGAACCCACCCGGTAAGCATTGAAGCCCGAAAGAGGGTTGTTTGAAAATCAGCCCATCGGTCCATGCGAAGGATCACAACAATGTTCACAATCGCCATTGCGCCAGCCGCTGCTAAGAAGTAGGCCTCAGACATTGGATTGGAAATGGCAAAGCATGCAAACCATGCAAGCGTGAGTTGAACCGACGTACGTGTGGTGACGGCATCGCCGAAACGGGACGGGAATGACTTGATGCCGTTTGCCCGGTCGCTTTCTATGTCCATGCGGGCGTAGTTGAGGTCGAACGCTGCAATCCACAAGGCGACTCCCAAAGCGATAAAGAAAATCCCTGGGTACCATCCAGCGTCTGTAATAGCGGCCCACCCTAAGCTGTCTGCTGCAATCGCCACCCATGCGCCTGCTGGCGCAAGCCCGAGGCATAGGCCAAGCCAAAAATGGCAGAGCCACGTGTACCGCTTAAGGAATGGATAGACGACGAAAACGAACACAGGAAGCCATGCCATGAACAAGGCGACTTCGTTGAGCATCGCAGCGCTGCCAAGGAGCATGACAAGAAACACTCCGCACAGCGACCACGCCGTCCGCATTGACATGGAGCCTGAGGCCAAGTGGCGTCCTGCGGTGCGTGGATTGTCCGCATCCACCTTGCGATCAATGATCCGGTTGAGGCCCATGGCAAGCCCTCTTGCGCCGATAGCGGCGAGGAGGATCCATAGTAAATCAGCCGCTATCCACGAAAATACACCGCTTGTATCTGTGGCAACAAATTCATTGTGAGCGAGAATGTAACCGATGAGAACAAACGGGAGGGAGAACAACGTATGCTCGATTTTAATGAAGGAAAGAACTTGTTTTACATCCATCAAGCCTTGCCTCCAAAGGAAAGATGGGGCGGCCATTGGTACTTAGCAAGTTCCGGATGCTTCGCCACCTTTTCCAGTGTTTCTTGGCTGTGGAGCGTGATTGACGGCCACCTTCGGACGCCGTGTTCTTCGGACGGAATGGGCGTTGTTGCGTCCCAGCACAACCTCGCCTTCTCCTCGTCGAAGGTGAGGCCGCGGCCGACATCGAATCGAGAGGTGAGTTGCCACAACAAACGTCGACGGGCTTTCGCACAGTGCAAATCCATGTCGTTGTTGGTGATGAAAAGCCATCGAAGCGAAAAATCGTTGTCCAATTGCCAAATTGAATTTCGCAATTGAAGAATCTTCTCTTGACGCTTGCCTTCCGCCTCGTCATTTGAGGTCTCTGAACCATCTTCTGGTGTGGGGAT
>JAQXFM010000002.1 GCA_029250305.1 Candidatus Poseidoniaceae archaeon
CGATGATTAAACACGCAGAAGCGGCCGCAGAAAAAGACCGAGTTGCAACCATTAAACCACGTCATCTCGAAATTGCCATCCAAGGCATGGGCCTCGATGACGACGGCGATGTCGAACAAGCAGTCGAAGCGATCCCAACCGAAGATTTCGTCATCAGCCAGGGTGGCGGTGTGTTGACCGAATCATCCCTGCTCTCCCTCGCCAAAACTCATGCCAAGATGCCAGTGACTCGTGATGCTGTGGAAGAACTTCTTGAAACCTATTACATGGTGGTTGAGAAACTTGAATCTGATATTCGTAAGCACGCCCAGTTAGGTGGGAATCCGGTTCAATTCATCGAATCCATTGGCCGAATGAAGACCCTGATGTCCCTCGGTTGGATGCGGGCAATGTTGAGCAAAGCGGCTGAAGCAGCACGAGAACGTGGCTACAAGCGCATCGATGTCGAACAAATTCTCCACATCGATCCGTTCGAATGAAATTGCAAACGGTCTTCGCCACCGTGTTCTTATACCTCCGCTCTTTGGAAAGACTGAGGAAATAACATGGAGAACATGATTGGAAAACCCGCACCAGCCTGGAACGCCCGCACCTACATCAGCGGAGAAAGCGTCAACATTAGCAGCGACGACATGAAGGGTAAGTGGTACCTCATGTACTGGTATCCATTCGATTTCACATTCATCTGCCCAACCGAGATTGTCGGCTTTGAACAACTCAAGGAAGACTTCCAAGACGACGGCATCACCGTGATCGGTTGCTCAACCGACTCATGGCACTCCCACAACGCTTGGTTCAAGGATGAAACCATCTTCCCAGGTGGCGTCAACCACAACGTCATTGCAGACTGCACTCAAGACATCACTCGGGACTTCGGCATGCGAAACGACGCTGTTGGATGCTCCTTCCGTGGAACCGTCCTCGTCGACGATGAAGGCAAGGTCCAGATGTGGTCCATCAACAACATGGACGCAGGGCGTTCCCCAGCAGAAGTTCTCCGAACCGCTCAAGCAACCATGGCTGGCGGCCTTTGTGGCGCCAACTGGAAGAAGGGCGACGACTACGCTGCTTGATCACCTCAAATCACAACTCAAGGAGGTTGAAACATGCCAGAACTTGAATTGCTCGACCGTGCAACGTGGGAAGATTGCCTTTCCGCTCCAATTACCGTGTTAATGCTCGGAAAGAATGGATGCGCAGCATGCGCTACGTGGACAGAAGATTTGTCGGCTTACCTCGAAAGTGAGGATGCGCCAGAACACGTCCGTTTTGGGAAACTCCTTCTCGATACACCCGGCCTTGGGCGATTCAAAATCGCTCAACCTTGGGTTGCTGAAGTCGATGTTCTCCCTTACAACGCCATCTTCGTGAACGGTGAACGGGTCAAAGAATGGGCTGGTGGCAACATCGATCGCTTGGTCAACCGATTAAATCGGTACCTGTGACCCATGCTTGCTTCCTCGGTTCTGGTCTCAGCACTTTTTGCAGGACTTGTCGCAACATGCGTCACGCTTGCCATCGAACGGTGGGGCGGACTTGTTGGAGGCGTGCTCGGTACCGTTCCATCCACGATTGTTCCAGCCGCAGCTGGAATGCACCTTTCAGGGAATGAAGAACAACTGATGGAAAGCATGGCCATTGTTCCTCTTGGTATGCTCCTCAATGCCCTCTTTCTCGCCGTGTGGGTCGTGCTCCCGTCGAAGATGTCAACCCAACGTCCATTGGTTGCCACCACTGTAGTATCTCTTGGCGTTTGGGCGTGTGCCGGCGTTCTGCTGCTTCTTGCCATCAACCAGATGCTTGAGGCTGGGATGTCCAATTGGTCCGTGGGCGGTCTTGGACTCGTGCTTCTGATCGCCCTTGCGATTCGGTTCAATTGGGAACCAAAGGCAGCGCCAAAAGGCAGTCAGCACGTTCGCTTGCCCATCCTCGTGGGAAGGGGTTCTGCCGCAGCCATTGCGATTGGTTGCGCCGTTTGGCTTGCCGGCCAGGGCCAACCTTTGTTGGCCGGTCTTGCGGCCGTGTTCCCTGCCATTTTCTTGACCAGTATGGTGGCTCTCTGGCTTGCACAAGGGGAAACAGTTCCTCAAGGTGCGGCAGGGCCGATGATGCTTGGTGGCGTGAGTGTGGCCGTGTACGCTCTAATTGTGATGTGGTCGATTCCATCGTATGGAATCTTCATCGGTTCCATCATTGCATGGGCTGGGTCCGTCGGTGGATGGTCGGTTCCGACGTTCTTTTTACTCCGTCGAAGAAGCCTCAACCGTTCACTTCGCGAGTCCAACGCTCAGAAGCAGGCACACCCGTCACCGTGATTGTAACGTTGGTGACGCCTTTGATTGAAGCTGTCTTTTGATGCAGCGAACGCAGGTCCAGTAAGCAGCATGGGCAATGCGGGCGAGCGGGTTGAATGGTCATCTCAATGTGACCATCTTGGCCAATCTCGATTGCACTCATCGCTTTCGTGGCCGTGTAAGCCACTTCATTGTGCGGATCTTTCCAGCCATTGAGCATCCGCACCACTCTTCTGGAAAGGGCTTGATGGTGGCGTGGCTTCATCCTGGACCCCTCGTGCTGCGTGATGATTAGGGCGCTTCCGTTTGAAGTTCTTGCTCCAAGTCATCGAGTCGCAATTCGTTCAATCGTCCTTCAGCAGCGATCAATTCTGCCTGACATGTCTTGAGCAAGGCAGCCCCCTCCTCATACATTTTCAGAGTTTCATCCAAGCCCATTCCGCCCCGTTCTAAGGTGGCGACGATGGCTTCCAATCGTTGTGCAGCTTCGTTGTATGTCTGTTTGCTTTCTGTCATTGTTCTTCCTCCATGGTGTGAATTTGAGTGACGGCAGCCTCGGCGCTTCCATCGACAAAATGCAGGCTGAACTCTTGTCCGAGTTCAAGCATTTTGGTGTTGGTCACCACGGTGCCATCTTTGGTTTGCGTCATCGCATAGCCACGCTCGAGGACGCGCTTTGGGTGAATTGTGTGGAGGCTTGCTTCGATGCTGGCAAGGCGGGTCCGCTCGTTCGCAAGCTTGCTTTCAGTCGCTCTGTTGAGTCTTGACTGTAGCGAGAGCATGGAGCGTCGTTCCATGTTAATGCCGGCCAACGGTGCGACTTTTAGCCGTGCATGAAGCCCAATCAAGCGTTGCCTTGCATCTCCAAAAGTTCGCCGTGTGGCATGGGCGAGGCGCTCGTCCAGTTCGTCCAACCATTGCTCAAGTTCGGCCCGCACGGGGACCGTACGCTCAATCGCATTCGATGGCGTTGAGGCCCGTACATCAGCCACTAGATCGGAAACCAGAAGGTCTGATTCATGGCCAACGGCGGAGACGACAGGCACAGGACTTGCTATGATGGAGCGAATGACCGGTTCGAGGTTGAACGCCCACAAATCTTCAGGCGAGCCTCCGCCGCGACCCACGATGACAAGGTCGACGGGCGGTTCACCTCGTTGTGCCGCAACAACAGGGTCTGCCAATCGGCGAGTAAGGGCTAATGCGCGGACAATCTCTTCACTTGCTCGCTGACCTTGAACCAGCACACCAATGACCGTTCGGCGCAATCCTGGCCAACGGTTCTCAATCAGTTTTTGCATGTCAGCAAGGGCTGCCGAACCTGCGCCAGTGATGATTGCAATGTGCTTTGGAATCACAGGAGGGCGGGTTCTTGGGCGGTCAAGTTCGCCTTCATTGCGAAGTCGTTCAACCAACAAGCGCTTTGCCTCTTCCATTGCCCCTAAGGCATTCACCGGCTCAATTCGCTCGACGATTAACTGGATGTTGCCTCGTTTGACATAGACATCCACGTTGGCAGTGACCACAACTTCTGTGCCTTCCTTGATTGAAGGATGAATCGCACATCGCCCTTTCCAAATGACGGCACTCATTTGCCCATCGTTGTCTCGGAGCGTGAAGTAGGTGTGGCCTGATGCATAGGATTTCCACTGTGAGACTTCACCTTTGATCGCTTGCCGTTGGAACAAAGGTTCGCTGGTGAGGGCGCGCTTCACCATGGTCACAAATTGACCGACTGGAAGCGGGCCAGTCGTCACCTCGCCCCGCCCCGTCATAGCGGTTCATGGGCGTCTACGGTTCTTGAACCATCTGCGTTCATTGCGTGAAGGTCTTCAACCAACCACGCCGCCAGAAGAACGACAGCATGAGCACTGCGAAAGCGACCATCATGGCGATGATCCCCCAGAAACCTCCAACAAGTTCCAAAGGCAAGTCATCATTGTTCATCCCAAAAATCCCAGCAATAAGCGTGAGGGGCAACATGATTGCACCGATAATGGTCAATGTTGTCATCACTTCAGTGAGTTGAGCGTTTGATTCAGCCAGTTGCATGCTGATGTTCGAAAGGTAGCTGTCCCGGGCGGAAGTGGCTCCAGAAGCGTAGTTGTTGGCGCGTTTGACAAGCGCTAATGAGAGTTGATTCAAATCCGAGAAATACGGCGTAACCCCTTCACTGATCAGCCGTTCATTCGGTTTGAGAAGCCTCATCGTAACGGTGTTTAACGATTCAATCGATTTGCTTGATTCACGCAATTTACGCTTCAAATTATGCAGCCCTTCAAGCACTCCATCGTATCGGATGTTCGGATCAAACACTTGAAATTCTAATTCATCCAATTCTGACGAATAGGTGTTGAGGATTGGGGTCCAGTCGTCCGCAATAGCGTCCAGCATTTCGTAGAGCAAGAAATCAACGCCCAAGGAAAGTTGTTCGTCATCTGCTCTGCGGAACCGTCGTGCAAGGATCTTCAGTGGTGGAATGGTGCTGTGACGCACGGTAATGAGGAGGTTCTCGGTGATGAACGCTGCCACAGGTTCCGTGTCCAACCGGTTGTCTGTGTCACGGGCCTTGACGACAATGAATCGATGGTTCTGAAATTTTTGTGCGGTGGTGTCGGCGTCACCAAAGGCGTCTTCCACGGCCAATTCTTCGAAGAACATGGTTTCAAGCAAGAACGTGCGCACTTCTTTGTCTGGTCTGAGGATGTCTAACCAGGCTAACCCCTCTCCTTCAATGACTTTCAGCACCCCATCGAGCGTAAGGTCTTCAGTTGAAATTCTGCCCGATGCAGCGGTTTGGAGACGCAATTCGGCCATGGTTCTCCGTCAACCTTCTCTCACAAGATGGTTTCAGTCCTCTTCAGGTTGTGAAGGGGGGTTTTCCCTCGAGGCCTTTCGTTGATGAAGAGCGTATTTCTGGCGTAGTTCGACTTCCTCTAACTTTCGCTTGACCTTTCGTCGAAGAAATTCAAACACAATGTAAACGGCAACAACATCCACTGCGAGGATGAGCCATTCGACATAGGTCCATTCTTCGAACATAGTGCGTCCTCGTCATAGCGGTGGTCGAATGTCAACGTCGACGTCGCCGTTCGGCAGGCCAATACAACCGAGGCGCGCGCCTTCCTCAGCCATGAAATCATCAAGGCCAGGTGGCAATGGGTCGGGCAAGGGAATGTCACCCAAAAGCAACGTCACCATGCAGGCTCCACATGTGCCTGAGGTACAATTCGTTGGAATATCAACGCCGGCTTCAATCGCATGTTCGACAAGGGTTTTGCCTGCTACAAAGGGTGTTTGGCCGAGCAGGTGGGGCCCTTGTAAGAAACGAATCACAGGTTTCGTTTCATCGCTGCTAGGATCGAGATCTAAGGTTGCTGCAACCGCATTTGCGGACATCACAAACACCTCATCGCATGTCCTTGTGGCGTGTCCAACGACCGGTTTGCTTGTTGAAGAACAAACCAGCCTTCTTCATCCACTTGTTGAACTTCGTTGCTCCTGCTCCAGTTCGGAGGATGAAGTCTTCTCGGTCTTCTTGAGCCTGGATGTATTCCTTGGCTGCGAGTGTTTGGTCAATCCAATCGTTGATGTCCATGAGGCCACCCGTCAAACCACCTTCTTCGACGACCTTTGTCATCTCGTCGGCGGTTGCGCCGGTTTGTTCCAAATCCTTTCGGATCAGTTCGTTCACGCTGCTGAAGTCCATTGATGCAGGCTTCGGAGGGACTGAGTTCCGTGGCGGCTTGTCTTCATCGATGACGATGCGAGTGCCGTTTGCCATGCGTTCTTCAACGAGGTCAGCAAGTCCAGAAGTGAAGCTTGTCTCACATTCCCAGCACATGAAGGCCCAATCATCAGGGCGGTCTTGATCCCTCGACTGACGAGGGTCCATCTCGTCACCACAGTGAGGGCAGGCGTGGAAGATGAGCGCTGGCACGTGGTTGCGACGGAAGTCGACAATGTCTTGCGGAGTGCCTTCTAATTCGAGCATCTCGTGGTCACGAGCGGCTTCAAGCCCACGTGTTTCGAGTTGGTCGCGAATCTTGACCTTCTGGTCGTCTTTGCCTTCATCATGGAGGTTGTTTTCGAGTTTCACAATCAGTTCCACTGTTTTGCCCAAGCGGTTCATCACCAACTTTTGGGCACGGAAGGCTTCGACCTTTGCAATCTTGAGCCGTTCTTTCTGCTCAGCGAGTTCGGTGAGAACGTCCTTTTGCTTGCGCTTGAATTTGATTTCTTCAATCTTGGATTCCTGCTTTTTCTCGGGGGCGAGAACCTTCGACAAATAGCGCTCTTTTCCGTGACTTTGAGGTCCGGCTGCGATGATTGAAATCACACCGTCAGCAATATCTGCTTTCAGCCCGTAATTCTCGATCAGCATGTCCTTGTCGATTTTCTTCAAATCGCCAATCTTCAGACCGGAATCGGCCAACTGCTGGGCGGTAGTATCGTCAATTCCTCGACGTAGTAAAGCGAGATAAGTGTCCTTCTTTGCCATAGCATCCCCTCCGACAAGTTCATGCGAGGAGGCACCACTAAGAAAAGGCTCTCCCGCATCAGCGTCTTAGAAATACAGATTTCGACGGTATTTGAACTCAAGATTCCATCGAGGATTCTGTGAAGGAAACAGCCAAAGAAATCCAATCGTCGAGTTCAAGTTCTTCGGGTCGTGATTCCATGCGTTCATCATCTGTATGAGCGCCGTAGGCAACTTTCCAGCGGGCGCTGTGCCAGCCCGATACGCGGTTGATGCGTCGAGGGGAGCGCTTGAGGGTGGTGCGCAACTTCTTTCGGCGTTCTCCAAAGCATTGGTGGATCATTTGTCGGACAAGACGCACATCGCATGGCCAGTCTTCATGATGGGCTTCGAGGGTCACGTAGCGCGAGTTGACTTTTGGATTTGGACTGAAATGATGAGGGCCAATTTTGTCTTCAATTTCACAGTCCCAGTCGAGGGCGGCGGTCATTCCGAGGGAGCCAACATCGCTTTCATACTCCATGACCAGCCGCTCAGCAAACTCTTCTTGGACCAACAAAACAACTGATTCAAGGGCACTCGTGCGAGGGTTTCGCAAGTATCGAGTGAGGTGCTCAATCAATGGTGAAGAGATTTGGTACGGAATGTTGGCGACCATTTTGTCGACATCATCGGGCCATTGTACCACCAGTGCATCGCCTTCGATGAGCACGAGTTGTTCGGTTTTGAGTTCAGGGGCGAAGGCCCCACGAAGGTGTTCGGCTGCCACAGGATCGATTTCGATGGCCGTCACTCGACACCCCACTTCGAGCAGCGCTTCGGTTAGCACGCCAGGGCCGGGACCAACTTCGAGCACGTGGTCGCTTTCGGTGACTTCACCAAGTTCAACAGCGCGTTGAATCAAATCGTCGTTGACGAGAAAGTGCTGCCCGAGGGATTTGTCAAAAGGCAATTTTGCTCTGAGGCTATCGACCAACCAACGGGCGCCTCTCATGCCTTCACCGGAAGGAGCAGGTCAATCAAACGTGGTTGGATATTTCGGTCTTCCAGTTCGGTGTGGAAGCGTTTTGCGAGCAGATCCGCTGCGTCAATGTTGCACGCTTCATTGAGGGCGGCAAGTGATTCAAATCCACTCGAGCCTCGTGCATCGACCATTTGCATGGCCTTCTTGTTGCCAACGCCCGGAAGAAGTTCAAACGAATGTTGTTTGAGGGACATGTTGCCTGCTCGGTTGAAGAATGTGTCAATGAAGTGCTTTTCGTTTTCCTCAATGAAGATTTGAACGACGAGCGGCAGGTCAGCCTTGATGTGGTTGGCAACCCGGCCGAGGTTGGTCATGCCGAGCACTCGCTCCACATTGACTCGCTTTGCAGCATCCGTGCCAATGTAGACACGGGATGTGGTCAAGAGGGGGTCGATGCCTGCTTTTGGCTCCAAGCGGCAGAGCAACATCTTGCCTTCACTAATGGCGACGATGACATTGTCGTTGAGGTCATGATCGATGACCCGAGCCCATGTCTCTTCCATAAGCGGTGATGTTTGTTGCGGACGGTTGCTGCGTTGTCCACCTTGTCGGTTTCCACCTTGGCGATTGTTTGGTCTTCGCTGTCCGCCTTGTCGGTTTCCACCTTGACGATTGGTATTTTGCCGTTGACGAGGTGCTTCAGCTTTCTTTGGCTGAGGGCGAGGAACGGTTGGGCGACCTTCAGCAGGCCTGGAGGGTCGATGACTCGATCCTGCGTTGCTGTCGCTTTTGCTGCCGCGTGTTGGCACCTTGATGTTACGGTCACGACGGGTTCCAGACATAACGAGTCACCACAAAGGGGAAGGTTTTCACTCGACGCCAACGTGCTGTCGAACGATGTCAAGAATTTCTTGAATTTCGCTGTCTTCAATACCAAGACGGCGGGAAGCGAGAACAGCCTTCACATCATCAGGGTACATTGGCATCAACTCAGCGAGCTTTGCTGCGAGTTGTGGGTGCGGTGCGAGTTTGTCGGTTGCGGTCAAAGCATCACGGAGTGATTCAAAGACCTCTGGGAATGTTTTGTAGCCGTTGCGGTGATCGCTTGCGGCCCATTCTGCGTGCTGGAGTGCTGCCTTCTGCTCGTAGGTCAAGTTGTTGCGACGCTCTTGGGCGTTCAACAGCATCTCTCGAACAGTGGCAAAGTCAACGAATCGTTCTTCATTAGTCATGTGAATTCCTCACTGGAGTGGTCGCAAGTGCTCTGGGCGAGCAATCACTGTCTTTGGCATGTTTCCGTCCTTGACAGAAACAACCCACGCAACACCTTGACGCTTCTGGATGAATCCAGTTCGGCCTTGGAATCGGCGGTGGGGCATACCCATTTGTTGTCCTCCATCGAGGACGATAGCGACTCGGTCGCCTTCTTGATATTCATGCATTACGCGGCTGATGTTCACTCGGCTGCGTTCGTTCTTGCGGCGTCGTAGAACGCTTCGTGTTCCGACTCGCAGGCCCTTGGATCGCTTCATGTTTTTCGCCTCCTAATCGCTCAGATGTGATGATGGACAACTTCCGAGCAGTTTTGCGACCTGCCTTCCCCATATAAGCACCGCGACGGATGCAAGAGGGGAGTTGGTCGCGAAAATCACCTAAATCCCACCTTTTTTCTTGCCAGTTCGCCTCAATCAGCGTGAATGTCGCCCACATCGAGCCACAACACATCGCACTTGGCCTTGATGAGCGAGGACAGACTTGGTTGGGTCCGGCCGCCATCGCCGTGAACTGTTTCTTTGACGTAGGTTCCCGATTCACATCGCAAGGTGAATTCGACTTCCGTGACACCGTCTTCCATCGTCTCAATGAGTGGCTTCGATGTTTCAAAGACGGTTCGCTTGCGGATTAGATCAGCTCGTCGGTGTGCGACGCGTTCTGGTGTGCGCTGGAAGAGTTTGACACCAGCGAGTTTCTCGATGGTTTCTTTGATGAATTCGCCCTTCGGTAAATCGAACATTACAGGGGCCGGTGGTCCAGCGTTCATGATTCGCTCGATGAGGTCGCTCTTTGTACCCGATTTTGCCAAACCAAGTGCTTCCGCTTTCTCAACCAATTCGGCCTTTTTGAGTGCCTTCAGTTCGTCCTCAGACGGTCCTTCAACCACTTCAATCACTGCAGGCAATGGTTTCTTGTGGTCGTTTTTACGGTCGCCCCTTCGATTGCGTCGCTTTGGATTCTTCTTGCCCTTTCCACCTCGTTCTTGAACGTCAACATGGGTCAAATCGACCGGTGCGGTGAGCACTGCGTGTTCAGCCTCGCTGAGCGGCATGACCCGGAAACGGATGGTGTATGATTTCTCGGCAGGTGTGTCCTTAACACGCACCACTTCGCTTCTGTTCGATGCACGAAGTCCTGTGATGTTGATGCTGCCTTCTGCAGCCTCGTTGATCATTTGCATGGCAGCCTCGACATCGACCGTGCGCACCTTTGGCTCCTTCATTTCAATAACAAAAGGCCGGCCTTGGCCCATGCAACGAACGTCAATGTCCTCTCGGCCCATGCCGTGGAAGGCGTGTTCTTTTGCCTCAAACAAGCCGAGCAACGGATTGCCAATGAGGTCCTGGACGCTTTTCTTGTACTGCAAACCAGTGCCTTCACACTTCTCACAACCCCGTCCTTTGCAGGCACGGCAAGGCCAGCGAGTTTGCGGGATTCCACGCTCCAGTTTCTGGTACCTTCCGTAGAGGTAGTGAGCGCGAATGTCGAGCTCCACCGTCAGGGTAAGGACATCGATCAGGGCCAAAATTTGTGGTTTGTCGTTGACTAATTTCTTTCCTTCCATTCGACCATTGAGGTTCCGAGCGATTTCGGTCACAAGACCTGATTTCAACGCATCCGAACCGCCGGCTCCAAGTCGCTTGCGCAACTCTTCTTCAGCAGTAATTTGGTCCTTAGGGATGCGGGCTCCGAGTTGAAGTCGGGTGGCTTCGTAAGGTTGGATTGCATCATGAATAATGTCGGCAAGGAGGTTTGCCTCTTCGTATAAATTTTCACAGAAAGGGCACAGAGGGATTTCAGTTCGAGCGTTCTCGAGGTGGGAGTCCCTTCGAACCACGCCTGCTCGGATTTCTGCACCGGATTCGGTGATGGTTTGTTCATAACGTTTCTTTCCGCCAAGGCGCCCCAAACAAGGGTCGCATGTTCCAATTCGAACAAGGTGCTTGTGGCCGGCCGGAGAAGGGGCTCGTGGAATTTCTTCCATGTGAGTTCCCAATTGGTTTGGTGACGAATTGAGATCAAAGTCCGGTTCATCATCCACCTTTTCCACGGCCTCAGCAGGCTGGTCGTCCCAGAGTGAATAGTCGGTTTCTCCAAAGCCAGCATTGGCATAGTTCATCCAATCTTCTTCGTCTTCGTCCTTTTTCTCTGGCGTGTTGTCCGTCATCAAAATCACCGCGTTCTCGGGGCCAACCCCTAAGACAGCGTTTCTTGCGGATGCTCAACCATTGATGAACGCACCGGTCGCGATGCGCTCATTGCCGACACATGTTCAGGCTCACCAGAAGCTGCTTGACGCTGTGAAGAACAACCATACCAAGATGGCAGCGATTAGCAATGCGCCAACGCCGGCAATGTAGGAGAGGATTGAACTCCCGCTTTTTCCAGATCGTTGTTCCCACCGACCGTATTGGAACGAATACAAACCAAGCGCAGTCAGTGACAAGGCATTGCCGTTGCAAAGAACACAGCACGCCGCATCTACGCCAACACCGATGATATCAAAAATCCCGAGAAACGGGGCGACCATTGAAAACATCATGCCGAGCACGGCCAAAATCGGGATTGCAGCGGGTGGTTTTCCATCCAAGGGGAGCATCATTGGTTGGCTGGCTTGCGCAGGGGCTTGGGCTGCAATGGGGGCGAATTGTTGTGCGCTCTGCACTTGGCCACTGAACATGTTCACTGGTTGCTGCTGTTCAGGTTGAATGGCTCCTTGGAGTTGAATTCCCTTTGGCGGTTGCCATTCTTCCATGCTTTGTCCTCGTGCTTCACCGGTTTCAATTCTTCCCCGGTGGCAATTGTAAGCCACTAATTCGCTTTGCGAATGTACATTGTCACAGCCTTTTCACCGGTTTCAAAGACATCAATCTCGTCGAACCCATGCCGAGCGTGAAACCGCACCGAGCCAGGGTTTGGTGGACGAAGGCTCACCTCTGCGGTCACTGGGCAATCAAGACGATGTGCGTGGGCAATGACGCGCTGGTAAAGCAACGAACCGATGCCCCCATTTCTTGCCTCATCGGCCACGGCAATCCGGTCGACATACAGGAATTGTTTGAAGCGTTGATTGAACCATGCATAATTGAGGCTCCCGTAGCGGGTGCCAGGCACAAGGCAGAGCACAAAGCCGGCAAGACCACGTTCGTTGTCAAGGCCGAGGGCCAATTCGCTCAGGCTCAGAAGGTCAGCCATTTCTTCTTCTGAGACCTTTCCTGTTCCCGGAAGTCCTTGCTCATTGATCTCAACCATCCGTGGAATGTCATCGAGTGTTAATGGTCGGCATGCGTCCATCAAGCCTCCCCCAATGGAGGAGCTGGGTCTGGGTCAAGCGAGGCAATCAAGCCGAGGGCAGCAGTGGTCAGCACAAGGCTGGCGACAAGGGACAAGGCAATCATTGCTGCGGAGAAAAGACCGAAGTTACTGAACAATCCCATCGGTGAAAGTGCAATCATGGAGAACCCTGCAATGTCCGAAGCGGCACTGCCGACGAGTGCAAGACCACATGCACCGCCAACACCAATCAATGCTTGACGGTGGGTTTCCCCGTTTTCACGACCTTCCCTGTACCGTTCCGTAACGTGAATACAATAGTCGATGCCAACGCCAAGTGAGATGGTAGCGATGGTCACTGTGACGATGTTGAGCGAAGACCCTGCGACGTACATGAGGCCGTACAACCACACAACAACAAGCAAAATTGGCACCAATGTGACGCTTGCTTGCTTGAACGAACGGAATCCAACCGAAAGGGTACCAAAGACAAACAGTGAGCCGAGAATCAATGATGATTGCATTTCTTCTTGCATGGTCGTTGATGCAACAAATCGGGTGACAGGCCGCCCAGTTGGCATCACCCATGTGAGTGGTTTATCCTCGCTTTCAGGGCCAGCTTCCAGTTGGGTGCCCGTTGACAAATTAGTGAAGGAGGAGAGGTCCCTCCAGACTTCTTCCATTCCACCTGCCATTCCAGGGAAATCTTCGGGCGAGGTCATGCCGAAGCGAATGAGCATGTGGTCGTAGGTCGCTTCTTCACCGTTGACATCAAGCCATGGTTTGGTCGGGTCAAGCGCCGTGTCTGGATCAATGTAGAGGCCGACAATGCTCGGCGGAATATCAGGAATTGGACCGACGCCAGGTACTCCGTTAAGAGAAAGGAACCCGTAAAAGAAGGCGAGGCAATTCCGGTTTGTTAAATCCATGAGCAGGCCACCGCTGTCTTCTGTGCAATTCATGCCGTGACCCGTTTCGTTGACAACCCAACCTGCCTCGACGAATGGGTCGGGATTGAGCAACAACGAGCCCTGAGCGGCGAAGACCATTTCGTCGAGTGCCAGAATGTCAATCGTACCATCGGGTTGACGCGTGATCTTGTCAGGAACGCCCTCGGGAAGTACATCCATGTCTTGCCTGAAGATATCGATGGCAGCGAAAACTTCGGGATCGAGCACATCGCCTACGATGAGCAAATTCGCAGGTTCGCCTTCATCAGCAAACCGCTTTGAGATTTCATCCACGCCGATGGCGAAATCCGATGATTCGTCAAGGAAGTCTTCCACGGCAAAGTCCCCCTCCAATTGAGCCATCCCATAGGCGGCAGGAAGGGTGATGAGCACGGCAACAACCGTGATGATGACGGAGTTTCGCCATTTGCCAGAGGCGGTTGAAATCCGCTTTAGGAAATCTTCAGAAACAAGGTGCGTTGCTCCAGTCTTAGGTTCAGTGGAGCGGTTTCGTGAGGCCAACCAATCGTCGACAGAGAGCCGAATGAGCGGCACCCAAAGTCCTGTGAGAATGAATGCAGCGAGGATACCGAGTGCTGCCTCGATACCAAAGGACCGCAGTGCTGCGATGTCGCTGAAGAGGTTTGCAGCGAATGCAGACATCGTGGTGACCGAAGTGAGCATGATTGCTCTGCCGACACGAGAGAGGGTGATTTCGGCAGACTCTGTTGGCGTCTTCTTCTGAGAACGTTCCTCTTTGTACCTGTGAAGGGCGTGCAAGGAGTCATCGATTCCTAAGGCTAAGACCAAGATCGGGAGCAAGTTGGAAAATTGCGATCTCGCAATCAAACTGAATCCAAACATCGAGGTGAGGCTGGAAAAGTGACCAATCATGCCTTGCATCCAAAGAAGGGCACAGCCGAGTGCGAACATCACAATGATGACATCAGAAAGACGACGCAGGCTCACGTACAACAACACAACAATCGCAATGCCCATGAGCAAAATGAGTCCGGCACTGGCTTGCAATTCACGGTTGACTTCAACGTTCACGCCTTGGCCGACGAGGAGTGTGATGGTGGTGCGGTCATGCGTTCGCAACTGACCTTCGAGGTCCATGTACGACCATTCTGTCGAACAGCCACCGGTTTCTTTGAGCAGTTCAAGGCACAGGGTCTCGTTGTATTGCGGTGGGTGGAGGACAAGGGAGTTGTCGGCAATTCGGTACCCACCGATGCGCGTGCCTTCATCAGACAGGACAACGCTCTTTTCTGGATGCGCGTCCTTCCAGACGATTTCCCAACCCATCGATTCAAGCGTGGCTCGATCGAATTGAACAAGCAACCAGGTGGAGGAAGCAGACCAGCGTCCTTTGCCAGTGAACCCACCTTCCCATGAGCCATCGGTGTTGAGCGAACCGCCAACCGGACCGTCTTGGAGCGCATTCATGTCAGCAACAAACCCTCGGTCGAGGGACAACCAGCGCAGGAAGTTGTTATCAGACGCTTCAGCCATTCGAGCTGCAGCCAAGTCAATGTGTGCCTGCGTGACGTTTGCATCGTCAAATTCCAAGCAATCTAAGACGCCACAGTCATACCAATTCGTTGGCGGGTCGGTGATAATTCCTTGTGCTGTGAGACCAGGTTGAGTGAGTACGGAGGTGTTGTTCATGAACCCACGAAAGTGGTCGGAGAGTGAAATCGCACCGGGCGCTTGTGAGCCCGTGACGTCGTTGACGAGTGGCTTCATGGCAGGTGCCAATGGGTGATCTTGGATCATGTTGATTTTGCCATCGATTTCTTGCAGGATGGTTAGGTTCAGAATGCCGCCAGTTGGAGCGTAGATTCCTTTCCACGGTTCGCCGGACTCCACCATTTCTGTGGCGCTGGGTAGATTGGCATAATCAGGTGCGCCATCGGACATCAGCGGGACGGGCTCCCAATCTTCAGCGGATGGAACATAGGTTGGGTCGCGTGCCGAAACGAGGAAGCCGAGGATGATTTCAGAGTTTGCGAATTCGTCATCGATGATGGCTTGAGCCGTCAGTTCTGGTGACTCCATTTCATAGGATTCCATATCGATGGGTTGGAGCGCCGTCATGGCGCCTGGTATCATCAGCAGGGAGAGGAAGAAAATGGCGATGTGCACCTTTTTCCTGTGTGGAATGAGCCACTTAGAAAACGAAGCAAAGGACCTATCCATGACCCTTGCTCCGGCTTTTGCCTTTTCAAGTGATGTTTAGAAAACCTCGCGTCTGAAGGTCGGCGGTGGCTTCAAACACCGTCAACCGCTGGAAGATACATGGCAATTTTGTTTATTCTCAATCAGCAACCCTATGACGGCACCGATGTGACTTGGAACGCCCTTCGATTGGCAAAGCGATTGTATGAGGACGGTGAAGAAGTTCGAATCTTTTTGATGAACGACAGCGTTGATTTGGCAAGGGACGGCATTGTTCCTCCAGAAGGCGCAGACGACATGGTTGCGATGCTCAAGGGGTTGATTGCAGTTGATGTGCCAGTCAAAGTTTGCGGCACATGCCAAAACAGATGTGGTGTGCTGAAGGGCCAACCGTACTATGAAGGCGCTGAATTTTCCACAATGGGTGAATGCGCAGCATGGGTTGCTTCGTCTGACAAAGTGCTCACATTTTGATCTTGTACAGGTGGGACAGTTGAGAGAAATCAATCTTCACGGCCACACATTGTTTGCTGCAAAAACGGCTGCAGTGGAACACATTGGCAATGCTTACAACATGGATGAAGATGGTATTTCGTTCATTCATGGACACAATGGCGGAACTGCGATTCGCGATTACCTCCGATCAACAAACCTCATCGCTGACTTGGGTAAGGATGGTTTGAATGTGATCCGGCGTTTGGACACATCGAAACCGGGTAGCACTGTGATTTATTTCACTTGATTCCAAATTCAGCGGCCAAAGCATCGGCCAAATAATGGTACTCGTCGACGTGGTTGTAGACTTGAGCAGAGATTCGGAAGTAACGCCCTTTGGGCGATTCCCACGACCAAACGGGAACTTGGATGCCGTACTTTTCTTGAAGCACCTTGTGCAGTGGATCTGCCTCGTGCACCGGAAGAACTGTTTCTCCACCAGTTGGAATCATCATCGTGGCAATGCAAGCAATCATTTCATCAGGGCACGGGGGCTCGATCCCAAGCCGCTCGCAGAGGATACCTCGCCCCTCAACGGCGAGGCTGTGGTTATGTTCCATAATGGCCGGCCAGCCGCCTTCAACGAGGTTTTCCATCCACTCAATGGTGGCAGGAATTGAACACCATGCGGAAATATCCCGCGTACCGGTCCAGTCGAATTCATGTCGGAATCGAGTTGTGTCGCCAAGCGGAAAGGACATGCCGTGGCTGATGGTCAAAGGATGGATGTCCAGTTGGCGATCGTTTCGAACATGCAGGAACGCCGAACCCTTTGGAGCGCACAACCACTTGTGACAGTTGCTTGTTGTGTAGGAGGCCCCCAAAGCGTCGAGGTTGAGGGGCACCATGCCGATTCCATGTGCTGCATCCAGCAATACGGCGACGCCCATGCCTTCGAGTGCCGGCACGAGTTCTTCGAAGGGCATTCTCAAACCTGTCGGGCTTGTAACCGTGTCAATCATCGCCAACACCGTTCGCTCAGTCACGCCCGACATGATGGCGTCAATAGCGACCTGTGGTTCATCGATGGGGAATGGAATGTTCACCGTTACAACGTGAACGCCCCACCGATTGGCGACGAAATCAATCGCGTTTCTGCACGCCTGATAGGCATGGTCGGGGACAAGAATTTCGTCACCAGCGTTGAATTCAAGCGAGCGAAGCACCGTGTTGACGCCCGTGGTCGCATTTTCGACGAGCGCCAGGTCGTCAGCTTGGCAAGAAAGCATCGAAGCGAGCGCATCTCGTGCCTTTGCCATGAATCCCATTGCCAGGTCTTCATAGAACCGTACGGGTTCCTCCTCGAGCAACGCTTGCCATCGTCGCTGTTCCTCTTGGATGGCGAGGGGGGTTGCTCCAAACGAGCCATGATTGAGAAAGACACACTGCTCATCGAGCGTCCAATGGTCCGCTAAAGGGCTGCGACTTGGGAGGGCCATGGCCGAATGGTGCGTGTGGCACTCCTTGAATGTTTGAACACATTATCGATTGAGGTCAAGTTTTGCACCACAGTGTTTGCAATACTTCGCATTGTAATCGTGCCCTTCCTTTGAGCAAGAAAGGCATGCTTGGGTGCTGATGTCGCCCATTTTAATGAGTTCATTGGAGATAATTCCAGTTGGAACAATAATGAGGCTGTACCCCATGATCATGATGAAGATTGCAAGCGCCTTTCCAAGCGGGGTTAAGGGAACCGTGTCACCATACCCTGTGCTTGTGAGGGTCGTGATGGCCCAATAGACGCTCTGTGGGATGGAAGTAAATCCGTTTTCAGGACCTTCAACAAGGTACATGCCCGCTCCGGTAATGAAACTAAGAACGGTGATGGTTGAAAGAAACACGACAATTCGCGACTTTGATTGAATCATTGCCTCGCTTAGAACGCTTGCTTCGCCGAGGTAGCGGCTCAGCTTAAACACCCTGAAAATTCTCAGCAAACGCAACGCTCGAATCACCAACAGGCTTTGAGCGCCCGGAATAAACAGGCTAAGGTAACTGGGTAAAATGGCTAACAAATCGACCACGCCGTAAAACGATCGAGCGTATTCACTCGACTTCCGGGTCGAATACAATCGAAGGAAGTACTCGATGGTGAATAAGATGGTGAAGGTCCATTCAATAAACACCAGTTGTGTGTTGTAGACTTTGTCGATTGAGTCGACGCTTTCCAGTGAGACTGCGGCGACCGAGGCTAAAATTGCAGCGAGCAAAGCGATGTCGAAATACTTGCCAGACCGTGTGTCGGCTTCGAAAATTACTTCATGAATTTTGAAGCGAAAATCCGATTTTACTGACGATGCGCTCTGTTCAGCCATGATTCCTCCCCGATTCCCTCTCCCTTTATGCTTCGTTGTCAAGAATCGGTTGAACCCCTGAACTTTCGATGTTTTCTCCGAAGCGGCTTCCAAAAAATCTCTCGCCGATATGAGGTGATTTCCATCAAAAACCACCCGATTCCTTAAATCAAACGCCGGATTAAGACACGATATGAGCCTTGCACCGAC
>JAQXFM010000004.1 GCA_029250305.1 Candidatus Poseidoniaceae archaeon
CAGCAAGGACAGCAAGGACAGCAAGGTCAGCAGGGCCAGCAAGGACAGCAAGGACAGCAAGGACAGCAGGGCCAACAAGGTCAGCAAGGTCAGCAAGGTCAGCAAGGTCAGCAGGGTCAGCAACAAGACAACGGCCAAGGTCAACAACAGCAAGGCGGCGAACAAGGCGGCCAGCAAGGTGACCAACAAAGCGAAGATCAGAACGGACAAAACCAGAACGGTCAGAGCGAGCAGCAGCAAGGTCAAACCCAAAACGGTCAACAAGGCCAACAGGGACAACAGACCGACCAGCAGCAAGGTCAACAACTTGACAACCAAGCTGAAAATGGCGAAAACGACAACGACGGCGACGGCATCCCTAACGATGTTGACAACGACGATGACAATGACGGCATTCCAGACACCGTTGACGAGAACCCTATGGATCACGACAACGATGGACTTGACGACGCAGAAGACTCAGACGATGACGGAGATGGAATCGACGACACTGAAGAAGTGAACGACGCCGACCCTAACTCCAACATCTATGACCACGACAACGACGGCATCACCGATGCTGTGGACCTCGACATCGACAACGATGGCATTGACAACCGAAACGACATGGACGAAAACGGCGCAGACCTCTCTCGTGACCACGACAACGATGGCATGAACGACGCTGATGACACCGATGACGACAACGACGACATTCTTGACGTCGACGAAATCAACGGTGCTACCGGTGCTTACCGCTACGACCATGACAACGACGGAATTTGGGACGCAACCGACAACGACGACGATAACGACGGATTGCTCGACTGGTTTGAGCAAAACGACGGTAACTCCCTTACCGGTCAATTCGATCACGACAACGATGGACTCGACGACAACGAAGATGACGACGACGATGACGACGGCATTCTCGATGAACTCGAAGCTTGAAGTTTGATTGATTGAACATCGATACCACCGATGTCGAGGCATCGGGTGAGCCGGATTCTCGAGGGGTTCGCCCCTCGAGAATCCCTTTTTTCTTTTTTATTCTAATCAGCGCATTGAGCCGTGCTTTTCTTTCAGAATTTCATTTCTCTGGCGATGATACTCAATGGGTTCTGTGATACCCTTAGTTCCACTCGCGCCACGCCTTTGAAATAGGGCATGACGGTGGAAAGGTGATTCCAGAGGTGCCAACATGCTCTCAAACGTACACAAAGAAACCCTACAAAACCGACAAAAACTCAGCATGTCGCTGACGATTGTATTCCTTATGCTGACCAGTACCCTTCTTGCCGTTGTCCAGGACTTCAGCGCACAAGATGAAGCCGAAACGATCGGCTTCGTTGAAGGGCAACGCATTGGGCAAAGCATCGCTCAATCAACCGCACAAGGCGGACAAGGCGACTGGAACGGTGACCATGATCCATGGCACCAAACCGGCCACCCATCGATCACTGATTTGATGTGGGCCGACCCTGGTGTGATGTCTGGAGTCATCACCGACCTGAGCGCCATCGAAGCACTTGCCCCTATGTACGCCGGTCTGCTTGAAGAATCAAGCAAAGATGACCACGACAACGACGGAATCAACGACCTTGCCGACCTTGACGACGACAACGATGGAATTTACGACTTGCTCGAGCGATTTGACGGCTGCTACGGCACCCATCCATTCGACCACGACAACGACGGAATTCTCGACGCAGATGACTGGGACGATGACAACGACGGAATTCTCGAAGGCCCAATTGACATTGATGCGCTCGAAGCCCTTGGCTTGGACCCCCGCAATGTCTCAACCGACCGTCGACTCGATGAGAACATCATCC
>JAQXFM010000061.1 GCA_029250305.1 Candidatus Poseidoniaceae archaeon
AGACAACACCAACCGTATGTCCATCTTCACATCCGGCTACACGCTCCCGAGCGTTGATGTAGATTGTGACCTCGATTTGCAATCGTTCAGCACGCTCGGAAGAATTGCACTCACTGGAAGCGTCGGCGAATGCCAAATCACCGCATCGGACCAAGCCCCGGTGAAGGCTACAATTTTGCTCATCTCAGATCAAGGTGACACGGTACCATTGCGCTCATCAGGAATTTCACTGGGCAGTGGGGAAAACGGAACATATGACTTGAATGTCACTTCGTGGATACCTGATGCCGCAAAGATGAGCATCACTGTGATGGTGGTTGATTCCTACGGACGCATCTTGGACGAAGACACCGTGGAAGTGGTGTCTCGAGAAGCTGGATGGAATGTAGGTATCTTCTCATTCACCGCAGATGATGAACTCAAAGTCAGCATTCTAAGGACATCGTACGACGTGTTAGATGGCGTCAACTGCCGTGTCGAGATCAATACGGTGGACAACAGTCTGGACGAACCTCTTGTCCGTGTAATCGATATCGCAGAAGGTGATTTCCCCCCCGTTGTGATTATTCCAGCACCTTCGGACCTTGCGGACAATAAACAGTTGAAAGCAACACTGGGCTGTGACGCACCGTATGACATCGATGATGATCAAAGCGATAATGAAGCGACCGCCCTTTACACCAAAGCACAACAACCGATTGTAGAAAGCAGTGAAATTGTCGTTTCAGTTGTGGTCGCAAGCCTGTTGTTGGTCGTGGCGTACTTGGCAGGAATGATGGGCACCAAGCCGAAAACAGAATCGAAACCTAAGTCGAAACCACTTCCCACCAGCACAGCAGAACAGAAGGAAGAACCCAGCCCAGTGGAAGAGGTGGAAGAGGAAGAAGATGAATTCTCGTTCGAACTGACTGAGGAACAGGTTACAGAAAGCACCGTCACAGAAGAGCCTCAGCAAGTTGACACGGTGGAAGTCATCGACCTTCCTGATGAAGAAGATGTAACACCATCGGGGCGTTTGGCGTCAATGCGGGACGAAATGTCAGACAATCAACCCTCAGCAGAGGGAAGAGAAGACAGAATGCGTCGTTTCTTTGGGAACCAGTGAGCAACACAGGTGCAAGCCCTTATGATGCATCGGCTGAAGCCCGCAACATGGACCTCGAAGGATTGGATGGCGGCACAAGTCCGTTCATCACACTCGATGCATGCGATGGCACGCTCGTAGCACGTATGGTTACAGCTCTTGAGGAAGCAGCGACAGGGAACAACACGCATTGGACTGCGATGATTGAAGAAAATCCATCCGTTGCACAACGTCTTTCCAGCCAAGGAATAGATAATCCAAGTGACCGTTCAAGCATTGCTTGGGACGACCCGACCCTTCTATTCACGGCAACAATCGTCCTAACGACCGAAGGACGTGCTCTTCCGTTAGGCGACGGAAAAGCAAGGGAGCGAATCGGCAGGTTCCCATTTGGTGACGGATCACCAATCAGTTACATGATCGAATACATGCGACCGAACCACCAACGGGCATCCCTGACGCAGCGAATTGGCATGGAGGAGATTTTAGATCTCCTCAACAAATTGAACCATGGGCTCAGTGACCAACACATTGGCCATCACAGGTACAATGAGGGTGCAGCAGGCATGGACATCCGTGGCTATCTCTCTGCAGAAGAAGTTCGAACCTTGCGACTTGGACTCGCAGGGCGTGGCTGGAGCGTTACAGCAGACGAACCTCTTGATGGGGGCATGCGAGATGCAAGCAAGAACCTCATTGCAGTTCTACGAGCTGCAGAACGCCGCGATGTTGGCGTGTTCCTACGATCTCATTCCTAATCAAAAGGTCGAAGAAGTAAGACGCTCATACATGGATGCATAGAGCGCAGCAGTGCTGTCGATGACTTCCTGAGGGAGTGCTGGAATTGCAGGTTCGTCAGCGCCACTGTCACGGGCTGCTTTCAAATTGGCTTGATGTCCTGTTTCGATGTAATGGGTGCGAACTGATTCTTTTGACAATTCGATGCATTCCCCATTCGCATATGCCTCAGCATCCCACCAACGATCCTCATCGAGGGTTCCAAAGGTGTCGACGAGGACGACCTTGCGGTTTGGTCCCAATGCGAATTCCTTCTTTCCATCGACGTGAATCAATCCATTCTTTGCAGCCTCACGTTCAATCATCTGATCGATGCGAAGCACTGCATCAAAGATAGCGTTCAACTCATCTTCCGTAATGTTGGAAATCTCAAGGGCCTCCTCATTTGTGATGTTCCGGTCAAATGCCTCAAACTTGGTCGTTACTTCCAAGAATGGCTTATCCAATTTAGCGCCATACTCGCAGTCTGCTGCAACACCAAGTTGCTCAGGGGTGAGTTCACCACGTTGGAACCTGCGCCAGGCAGATCCTGAGAGGTAGTGTCGGCAAATGATTTCCAAGGGAACAAAGACCCATTCCATGTCACGAGGAATCATTCCTGGTTCCTTGATGACCTCGACCTTACGGACCAAGCATCGATCAGCGGCGTTGACTTCAACCAGGTGGGTGCCGCAAATGCCTTCTTCTTCGATGAGTTTGAACCAATGCGCAGTGGTACGGTTCAACGATTCACCCTTGCGTGGAATCAACGATGGTATGATTTGGTCGAATACAGAAATTTGATTGGTGAATCGGAATTCGAGAATATCCGGATCGTCGGTTGACCAAACTTGCTTCACTTTGCCTTGATAGAGCATCTCTGCCATGGTTCATGACCATGAAATAAGGCCTTTGAACATTTCAGTCGCTGTGCACGACTCAAATGAGGCCAAGAGCGTCTTCCATTCGGTTCAATTCGGGCCCAGTGGTTTCCGTACCGGCGATGACACCGTTGTTGGAAGCGCATGAACCAGCACCGACATAGGGAGAACCAAAAGCAACGGTACCAACCATGGGGGGAACGCCAAGAACTTCTTCGATCAGAAGAACTTCTTCTGGCGTTACGTCTGGGTGAAGCAAGACACCTTGGTCGTTGGTAACACCTAAACTTCCGACGACATCTTGACCGGCAATGGTTGTGGCAGCAACTTGCACGCCCATGACTTCAGACATGATTTCCAATCCATCGGTTGGAATACTTGGAGAAGCAATGATGCCTTGTTCGTTGACAAGCAGGAGGTTACCGGCGGTGTTGACACCGCCTTCCATCACGACGACATCTCCGAAGGCTGTCAGAGCGTCAATATCGGTTTCTGTGGCGATGTCAGCAACGGCCATTCCCCGGCTGTTTCCAGCCACGAGAGCGCCGATGAGATTCGAGCCGCCGATGGAGATTGGATGCATTTCGAGTTCCAGGCACGTTTCGATTTTCTCAAGAACATGAACTGGGAGTTCTGCAGGATGGAGGACAACATTTCCGACCGCAGCAAGGTGAATACCCACCTGATCGCTACCGAAAATGTCCGCTGTGTCAATTGGCATACAGGTGTCCTCTTTTGGGGTGCTGTCGGGTATGTGTTATCAGTCTATTGAACGCAAAAAAGGCCGGCACTCCAAAAGGAGCGACCGGCCAAGCGCCCACCGAAGTGAGATCTGAGGAGGACCCGAAGGTGAAAGAAGAGGGGCACAGTGACTTCCTTTCCCGTGGACTTTCGTACCACAGTAATGGGAGAGACGCAGGCAGGCTTGACTTCTGGGTTCGGAATGAGACCAGGTAAACACTACCGCTGTGACCGTGCACCCATCTTCCTTCGAATCGGATCTGAGTGCGACGATGTACGTCGCAATGAAATATGAATTGGCATGAACTATTAGACGAAGAGCACTCGAGGTGCGGATACATACGAAAAAAGATGCTCGAACGTTAGTGATGCTGGACTGAATACGTCGCCGAAGCTTCGTACTTACATCCGCATTCTATTAATCTCGTCTTTTACGAGTGTTCTGAGGAGTCTCGTCTTTGGGG
>JAQXFM010000084.1 GCA_029250305.1 Candidatus Poseidoniaceae archaeon
AGCTTCAACAGGGGATGCCCTGCTGACCTTTTTCCCAGCGAACGTACCATTCTTGATTGCCTCAATGCTTGGCGTTTCGCTCATCTGGCTTATCCTTGAGCGTGTTCCGCTTCCCCAACTTAGTTTGTTAGGACAGCGTTCACTCACGATCTACTTGGTTCACTTCATTCCTATCGGGTTGTTTTACTCACTCGATGAAACGTATGGATTCAGCCTTGCAGCCTCGATGGCGTTCGTCATCGCATACACGATTGCGTGGTGGCCGGCCGCCCATGCGTGGGACCGATTGGCCCCACGCACGAACGTCGAACAGCTCTTCCGAGCGATGTCAAAGAATTGACTTCACTCTGCAGCAGCAAGTGCTTCGGTTGCTTTCTTAGCACCCATCCATGCAACAACACCGAATCCGATCTTGTTGATGATGTCTGCAATGTTGTAGAACACAGCAAGGAGTTCTTGGTTGCCGTCACCGAGGCCGAGGTCTGCTCCAGGACTGAAGAGGTAGCCAATAGGGTAGATGACCCATCCAACAACGATGAACCAGCGGAGTGCGTTTGCGCTCCACATGAGTTCAGGTGCGATTTTACTGTTATCTACGCCCTTTCCAGAAGACCAAGGAGTTCCGGTAGCGACGACAATCATTGCCCATCCAACGCCACCGAGAATGAGACCCGCCCATCCGCCAGCTGCGCCACCAAGGGCGCCAGATTCACCGAGGTATCCAAATCCGATCATGATGAGTGCACCTGTGAAACAAACACCGGTGAAGCCCATTCCGAGGAATTTTGCGTCAGTAATGGCTTCCTTTCCAACGAGGGATGGGAATTTGAGGGCCATCAATGGAACAGTAATGATCCAATCCATGTATCGATATTCAATGGAAACGGTGCCGTAATCTGCGTAAACGCCACGCATGTAGTAGTAGTGGAATGCAGCAATACCAACAATCAATGCCGATATGGTCATTGTGGTTCGGTATTGGGGGGCAACGTTGCTTCGCTCACTCATGAAGAAGACGAAAGCTGCGCCCATTGCGATGTATCCTACGAAGAAGAGGAAGAAGGTAACCAGTTCCAATGTTGCACCATCGGCTGTTACGAATTCAGGTAGACCATCTGCGCCAATTGGCTTTGTGTCCACGGCGCTAACCGTGGAGGCCATTGCGAGGGCAAATGTGGCAATCAAAAGCAGGCTCGTTGTCTTAGAGAACTTATCTGTAATCATGTTTCTCAAGCCAGCCACGGCACAACTCTGCTTATAATACGGTGTAATCATCCACGCGTGCAAACGGCGTTTTCGAAGGGGCTTGGCCCAAGCCGGAGTCAAGCGCTTACGCCAGTTTGAACGGCCCACATTCTAGAATAAGCGCCACCCATTTTGACGAGTTCATCATGGTTTCCATCCTCGCGAATACCACCATTTTCGAGCACGAGGATCCTGTCGGCATTTCGAACGGTTGAGAGTCGATGCGCAATGATGACCGCAGTTCGACCCTGTGTGATTTTGTTAATGGAGCGCTGCAATGCCGCCTCTGTCTCATTATCGACCGCCGAAGTCGCTTCGTCGAGGATGAGCAATGGAGCATTTTTCAGCACGGCTCGCGCAATAGCAAGCCGTTGGCGCTGGCCGCCAGAGAGACGGTGGCCCCCTTCACCCACCAAGGTCGCCCATGTTTCCGGGAGCGCCTCGACAAACTCGGTGACTTCAGCAAGTTTTGCAGATTCGTAGACCGCTTCATCCGTGGCGTTTGGATTTCCATACCGTATGTTTTCGAGAATTGTTGTTGGAAACAGGGTGATGTGCTGATCGACGAGTGCCATTGACGAGCGCAGGCGCGACAAGGACCATTCAGGCAAAGGTTGTCCTGCCCAGAGAATTGAGCCATTGGTTGGTTCAGCAAATCGGAGGAGCAATCGGATGAGGGTTGTTTTCCCGGCACCCGTTGAACCGACAACACCCACGGTCTCACCTGCTCTCAGTTCTAAATTCAAGCCAGTGAAGACAGGTCCGCGGCCAGGGTAGGAGAAATCGACGTCTTTGAAAACAATCGGCGAAGCCTCAATGATTGGACTTTCAGGAGTGAAATCACCCTGAACCACTTCGGTCGGTGAAGTAAGCACGTCGAGCACACGGGTGGAAGAAGCCATTGCGCGCTGGTAAAGATCGAACGTTTCTCCTAAGCGAGTGAGTGGCCACAACAAACGTTGGGTCATGAACACAAGAACAGAATAGGCCCCAACGGCCAATTCATCTTCAAGGGTCATCCAACCCCCAAGCAGGAGCGTCGCAGTAAAACCACACAGAATCGCCATGCGAATTAGCGGCGTAAAGGCTGCAGAGAGCCGAATCGCCTGACGGTTTGACTCTCGATACACGTTGCTCAGTGCTTCAACTCGCTTGATTTCACGATCTTCTGCAGTGAACGATTGAATGGTCGACATACCCGACAAATCGTTTTCAAGAAGCGCGTTCATTGCACCTGCTGACTTTCGAACCTCCGCATAGCGAGGCTCTAAACTGCGTTGGTATCGGAACGAGCCCCATACGATGATTGGGATTGGTAGGACTGCAAACAGCGCCACTTGCCACGAAATAGCAATGAAGACGGCCCCCACAACGACAACGGTCGTTGAAACTTGAAGCAAATCGTTGGCCCCCTTATCGAGAAACCGTTCGAGTTGATTGACGTCATCATTGAGAATGGCAAGAATGTCACCCTTTTGCCGTTCATCAAACCAACCCATGCCCTGCTTCTGGACGTGAGCAAACGTATCAAGGCGCAATTCGTGTTGAACTGTCTGTGCAAGGTTCCTCCACAACACACCATAGAAATATTCGAACAGCGATTCAAGGCCCCAAATGGCGAAGGTGAGCACGGAAAGAAGAATCAGCTGATGCCAAGGATCGAGGATACCAAGCGAGGCGAGAAACGAATCTTCCCGTTCAACCACAACATCCACAGCCAATCCAATCAACAACGGCGGCGCTAAGTCCCAAATTTTGTTTGTGACCGAACACAACGAAGCGAGGCGAATCGTCCCTCGATGGCCACCCATGTGACCAAGCAATCGACGGAAGGGCCCAGATTCTGCCATGCTTCGGCCACGGCGGCGGGGTTTGAGTAGTCTATGGATTCGGGCGCAGGCGAACTGATGATGCGTAACCCCTATGCTGTGGCCGCAAAACCGGCAGGTGGGATCGCCATGCGACGCAGTGAACAAACCACACTCGAATACACCGTAAACGGTCATGGTATGACTCGCCACGTGACACTGATCGATCCTGCAAAACAGGATCCAAACACTGCTGCGAACCGAGCCATGGTGGCAATAGAGGCGGGGTCGGCGATGATTTTTGTCGGTGGGTCAACCGATACACCCGACGAAGTGGTCCATGCGACATGCGTGGCGATTCAAGAAGCGTTTGAACTTCGAGCATTCGCCGCAAGTCAAGACCCTGACGGCGATGAAACGATGTGGCAGATTCCAGTTGTCCTGTTCCCTGGCGGCGCGCACGCACTTTCTCCCGCTGCAGACGCAATCACATTCATGATGCTGATGAATTCAACCGAACGCCGGTTCCTTGTTGGCGAACAAGTTCGCGGTGCACCCTATCTGCAAAAATTCGGTGTTGAAGCACTTCCAACAGGCTACGTCGTGTGTGCTCCTGGAGGCCGTGTGGGCGAAGTTGGTGCGGCAGAATTGATTCAACCAGACGATCATGATTTGGTCCATGCGTATGCGCTGACGGCTCAAATGTACGGATTTAAACTCCTCTACCTCGAAGCAGGCAGCGGCGCTTCCACCCAAGTCAATCCAGAATTAATCGAACGGGCGGGCACCGTCGAAGGACTCACGCTCGTTATCGGCGGAGGCATTCGGAGTGCAGAACAAGCCAAGCGTGCCGCAGATGCGGGGGCGGATTGGATTGTTACCGGCACACTCACTGAAGATGCGGCGGACCTCGAAGAATTGAGAACCCGCATCAGCGCAGTAGTCAATGCCATCAATTGAAACTAGGCGACAGGTGCAGACTTCGGTTTGTTGCGCACCCTTCCAATCATCCGCAATGCGTAGAAGGTACCGGCGAATACCAACGCAAGGCAGAGCAACGGGGCAAGGAGGGCAAGAACCGTGACAACGATGGCCATGACCGCCTCAACCACGGAAATGATTGGATTAGCAAGGCCGCCAGTTGTACCGGTTGAGAGGGCGCGTGTCGCAACGGTTCCAGTCTGAACTGTTCCAGCAACACCACCCCCGCCAATGGCTGCAATGGACCACTGCATAATAGGGTCATAATCGGTTTCCGCCCCAATGACAGAACCCATCATGCCAACACCCGCAAGGACTGCGGCAGGGGTTGCGACCACATCGAGGAGATTATCGAGCCACGGAACGAGGTACGAACCAATTTCTAAGACAACGGCGATCAACAGGACAGAAAACGCCCCCCACCCATCAAGCAAGGAAAGTTGGCCGGAAGCTTCGATGAGCCCAATGTTGATGGCACCGCTCAACAACATCGGAGGCAGAAAGACCCGGAACCCGCTTGCAGCAGCAAGGCCCAGTCCCAACGAGATGGCGATAAGGCCACTAAAAGCAGCCATTTTGCTCAATCCTCGTCTTCGAAGAGCACAGGGTCGCCAGTACCACCGGGAGATGGAGGCCGGACGCCGTCAACATCCATGCCAGGTGTAATGTCGGTTTCTTCGACAGAGAGACTCACCCTTCCGCCTTCAGCAAGACCAGCCATGTCGCCCGTGTTAGGAGTAGAAAGCGTCCTTGTCTTGTCAGGTTCGTTGCTGTAGGCCTCACGCTTTGCTTCACGAGCATCATGAGTGCGGACAAGAGAGAGCGAATCTGCGAACACGCGACCAACCACTTCTCTCGTGCGCTCGCCTCGACGGACGGAATCTAATTCATGAGACATGGATTCACGCTGACCTTCTAACTCGCGAAGTTCAGCGGTTCGATCTTGCAACGCCGCTTCCATATCTGTGAGCGTGAGGGTGATTTGTTGCACCCGCTCGTCTCGTTCAAAGACATCATTGTGAAGACGTCGCTCGCGCCGGCGAAGGGATTCATACTCGCGGTTTCGTTCAAGCAAACGTCGCTTCAATTCTTCGATTTGTTCGACAAGGTAGTCGTGTTCTGCCGACACCGAGCGCGGTCCTTGCATCACCCGCTCCAACTGCTCTTCGAGTTCACCGAGCCGACCGTCGCGTGCATCGAGCAGCCCGCGCAATCGGTCGGCGATGTCTCTGAGTCGTTGTCGTTCTTCTTCCAGAGCCCTGTTTGCTGATTGCTCTGCTTCATTTTGCATGAGTGCAGCATCGAGTTTCGATTTAAGGCTTCGAACCTCTTCAGCGGTGACAGAAGTCAGACCGGCTTCTGCCGCTCGCTCGAGCGCTTCAACCATCTGGCCGATGCGTCCTTCGAGTTCAGCGATGACCTCGTCTTGTTGAATTGACAGATCTCGTAGTTGGGAATTCTCATTTGACATTGCATCCCGTTCTTCTTGGGAAATGGATGATTGTTGGCTCGCCAGTTCAGCACGAGCATCACCGAGCAGTCGTTCCAAGTGGATGATTTTTGCTTCACTTTCTTGCAGACTCGCCTCGGCCTGATTCAGCCGTGCTACTTCAGGCGCAACCATGTCTTCTCGCTCAGCTAAATCTAATTCGAGTACACGAAGCCTTTGTTTGACGGAAACCATCTCTTCGTTTCGTGCCGCAAGCTCTTGCCATGCGATCAGCACCTCCTCGACAAGTTGCTCAACAGGGTAGCCTTTGAGCATCCCTTCAAGCGCAGCGCGCTCGTCGCCAGATGCGTCATCGAGTCGGCGAATGCCGCTTGTTCCAGTCGAGTCGATGGTCATACAGGAGTCTATCGACGCTCAACCACACTTGAACTTTCCCAGTCAAAACAGCACCACCACGGGTGGTTTTGTACCCTTTGAGGACAACCGTACTCAGTTGATGGCGGTGTACATATCGTCTGGCATTTCGCCAGCGAGTTGCAAAGCACCGTTTGCCACAGCGTTGATTGGGTCTTCGACGCACCATACGGTGACGTCTCCGATGTCTGAAATTTCGTCAGTCATTCGTGCTGCGATTCCGTCGATGAGCGAGCCGCCGCCGGAGAGGATGATGTTGTTTCGGAGGACTGGTTGGTACTCAGGGTCTGCGCCAGCGACGATCCGCTTGATTGCGTTGCCAATCTTTGGAACGATCATTTCGCAAGCTTGGGCCACCAAGTCGCCAATGTCGACAACTTGCTTCTTTCCTTCAACAGAGAGTTCGACGGTTGCTTCACGAACATCGCCGCCAACGTAGGAGACCTGCTCCTTCCACTTTCGGACCATGTCCTTGGTGATTTGAGCACCGGTGAATTTCTTCTGAATCAAGGTCATGAGTTCGTTATCGAGCCAGTCGCCAGCTTCTTGGATGGTCACTTGATCTTCATCGGTTGGGAATGTGCCGTAAATTCGTGCGATGTCGGTGGTTCCTGCACCGATGTCGACAACAATTGAACTTGCGATTTCGCCGATTCCGTAAGCGGTAGCGAAAGGTTCTGTGACGACCATGATTGCGTTCACTTGACCACGTAGAGTTGCCACGAGGTTGCTCTTATCGGTGAATGAAACGTGGCTTGGGGAGCAAATTACGCCAAACACTTCGTCAAATTCTTCTGGGTCAACGGTCTCGAGGAGGTGGGAAACGAAGGCCTTGGCTGCTGCCAAGTTTGCTTCATCATCTTGTGCGACGCCTGCCGCCATTGGGCGGTAAAGGTTGCATGCGAGTTTGTTCTTGAGTGCGTCGTTGCCAAACAAGACATCACGGCCCAAGAAGTTACGTGCAACAGGGTCTTTTGGTCGTCCAACAACGGTTTCGATCGTGTGGCTAACGCCAGCACTCGAAGAGATAGTCGATTGGTAGGTGCCTAGGTCAATTCCAACATACAAGCGGTCACTCATTTTGTTCACCGTCCGCATTGCGGACATGTAACCGAGCATGCCATCACCCTTCAAGGTTCACCTTGTATAGCAACGGCCTAAACAAGCGAGATATGAGATGCTGCGAACAAATCTCACTCGTTTTCGATATCGTGCACAAGGCTGGCAACTTCTCCTTGCTGTGCAAATGGAACCGGTACAGCAACGACTTCTTTTGGGAGCGTGCTTTGTTGCCCTAATCTGTAGACAAAGAGGCACGCCCCAACAAGGCAAAGAACACCCCAGAAGATGGTTCTCAAAGACGAGATTTTTTCCTCCTCTCCCACACCAAGATCGTCGCCCGGGCCAGCATCAAATTCAGTGATGTATTCGCCTTTGAACCGCTCTTCAGATTGCAACACAACACGACTGTTGTCTGCCTCTGGCGAGGCGTTCGTACTTTGGACATGTATGTCCAATCGCATCCAAGCTTCATCGATGTTCCATACGGGCAAATCTTGTCTTGCATCCCACTCGCACTCGAAGGAAGCAGTTGCATTCGATGCTGCTTGACACGATGCGATGATGTAACCGCCACCATCAGAGCGATTGTCAATCACAAACACATCGGCTCCAGTTTGGTAGCCATCTCCGTCGTCATCTGTTACGGACCATCGGAGAAAAAGGCGCTCGTTCCAAACAAAAGCATCTGCTGGTGCTTCCTCAATTGTAATCTCAGGGCGAATATCGACTGGTCTGCATCCAATCTCATCGACGGGCCAAGAGGCCGATGGAGCGAGCGTCTCACACTGGTCAATTGAATCAAGCACACCATCATCATCCGAATCATCAATGCA
>JAQXFM010000087.1 GCA_029250305.1 Candidatus Poseidoniaceae archaeon
CATCTCTTTCTATAGAATGCCGTCCATGAGGCATCCAATCGAACACATCATCTTCAAAAATGTATGAGCCTGCATTGATCAAGTTGGAAAAGACTTGTTCTGGTTTTGGCTTCTCCAAGAATCGATTGATTTTCTGGTGTTCATCAACGCCCACAATGCCAAACCGTGTTGGATCTTCAACTTCCCAAAGCGCCAGCGTGCCAACGCCTCCATTCGTTCGGTGCAGTTCAAGCATCGGCTCGATACGAAGTGAAGATACAATGTCCCCGTTAAAGCAAGCAAAGGTACCGCTTACCACGTCGCGGCAATTCCCAAGGGCACCACCGGTTCCAAGGGGTTCGGCTTCCGGGACAATACGTACATCGAAGTCAATGTCTTTTGATTTGAAATACGACTCAATGAGGTCGACTTTGTAGCCGCCTGCGACGATGACCTCGTCCACCATGTTCGTTGGAACCGCTTCCACAACTCGCTCGAGCAGCGTTAAGTCCAACATTGGAAGCAGTGGTTTGGGGATTGCCTTCGTCCAAGGACGAAGCCGTGAACCTACACCGCCTGCGAGAACCACGACTTGCATGGGCATTCCTAACCTGCTCCAACCTATGAACACACCTCTTCTCAAGGATGCTGCAGGCCCAGTCGCCAACAATGATTGCTGGCGAGGGAGGGAAAGTGTTCAAAGACGGGCATTAAGTGGACGACTTGGAGAGAACAATGAACATCCACGAATATCAAGGAAAAATGCTGCTTCGAGCCGCTGGTGTGCCAGTCCTCGAAGGTGTCCACTGCACCACTGTTGATGAAGCACTGAATGCGTACGATTCGCTCGGTAGCAAAGTCGTTGCTGTCAAGTCGCAAATCCACGCAGGTGGTCGTGGAAAGGGCACTGTGTTCAATCCAGAAACCAAAGACATCGTCATGGAAGGCGGCGTCAAAATCGCTTTCTCAAAGGATGAAGTGAACACCTATGCAACCAACATCCTTGGCAACCTATTGGTCACCATTCAAACCGGTGAAGAAGGAAAAATCGTCAACAACCTCTACATCGAGGCAGGCTGTGACATCGCTCACGAATATTACCTCGCTTTGCTCGTCGACAGAGACACAAAGTCTGTCCTGATTATGGCCTCCACTGAAGGTGGAATGGACATTGAAGAAGTGGCTGAACACACGCCAGAATTGATTCACAAAGTCGTCGTTGATGCCAACATCGGAATCCTCGGCTTCCAAAAGCGTGACCTTGGCATGGCCCTCGGATTGAGCGGTGCTGCCTTGAAATCGTTCGGAAAGATGCTCTCTTCGATGTACACAATGTTCTGTGCAGAAGACTGTGCAATGGTGGAGATCAACCCGCTCGTTCGGACTGGAGCTGATGAGATGGTCGCCCTCGATGCAAAGGTTTCCTTTGACGAGAACGCAGAATTCCGTCACAAGAACTGGGACGACCTCCGTGACATTTCCGAAGAAGAAGACACCGAAATTCGAGCAAAAGAGACAGGCTTGTCGTATGTTAAACTCGATGGAAACATCGGTTGCCTCGTGAACGGCGCAGGGTTGGCAATGGCGACAATGGACGTCATCAAGCTCTATGGCGGAGAACCCGCAAACTTCCTCGACGTCGGCGGCGGTGCAAACGAAGAGCAGGTGAAAACAGCCTTTTCAATCATCCTCGAAGATCCAAACGTCAAGGGCATTCTTGTCAACATCTTCGGCGGCATCATGCGCTGCGACATCATCGCACGAGGTGTCATCGCTGCAACTGAGGCACTCAGCCTCCAAGTCCCATTGGTAGTTCGACTCGCTGGGACCAACGTCGATGAAGGCAAGGCAATCCTCGCTGCATCGACCCTCAACATTCATCCGGCCGATGATTTGGCAGAAGGCGCTCAAAAGATTGTGGCGCTCATTGGAGGTGGACAATAATGGCAATTTGGATTGAAGAAGACGCAAAGGTCCTCGTACAGGGCATCACTGGAAAGCAAGGCATGTTCCATGCAGACAAGATGGTCGAATACGGCACAGACATTGTTGGAGGATGCACACCAGGTAAGGGCGGCCAGACCGTGGACCTGCAAGGAAAGCCATACCCAGTTTGGCACAGCATGACCGAAGCAATCACCGCCACGGATGCGGATGCAACCGTCATTTATGTCCCACCGCCGTTTGCAGCAGAAGCAATTATGGAAGCTGCAGATGCTTTTGATACCATCAAGGGCGAGGGCGTTATTGTCTGCATCACTGAAGGCATTCCCACCCTCGACATGGTCAAGGCTGTTGCCTACGTTGACAACCGGCCTGGCGTCCGTTTGATTGGACCAAACTGTCCTGGAATCATTACTCCCGGAGCAACCGGCGGCGCCAAGATTGGCATCATGCCGGGTCACATCCACGCAAAGGGACGCATCGGCATTGTGTCGAAATCTGGAACCTTAACGTACGAAGCCGTTGCTCAAACCATGAGCATCGATGAGGGTCAATCGACCTGCGTTGGTATTGGTGGCGACCCTGTGAACGGCACTGGGTTCATCGAATGCTTGGCTGCATTCGAACATGATCCTCAAACTGAAGCCATCATCATGATCGGTGAAATCGGAGGAAATGCTGAACAGGAAGCGGCTGCATGGGCAGCAGAGAACGTCACAAAGCCAATCGTTGGCTTCGTTGCTGGAGCAACCGCTCCACCAGGAAAGCGCATGGGCCACGCAGGCGCCATCATTTCCGGAGGAAAAGGGACCGCAGAAGAGAAGTTCGAAGCGTTCCGTGAAGCAGGCATCGCTTGCGCAATGGATCCATCCGAACTTGGAAAGGTACTCCTTGAATCACTCAAGACTGCTGGCTTGCGATGAAGCCAATAACCTGCGCTGAGAAGCAAAGGTATGGCCAAAGGGCGGAGCTTCGATTCAGAAGTTCTGCATGAGCATTACAAAATCGCTGAGCCCCTTGACTTGACGTGGCTTTCAAAACCATCGAGGCATCAATTCCGTTGGCGATGCACCAAGAATCGGTGGCACACATCAAAGCGTCAAATCCGCAGTGGTGATGTGCTGACAAAAACCACACAAGGCAACACACCTCGTGACATGTATGTCTCAACAAGTGCATGGCTCAATCCAGTGGGTTTACCAAAAATAAAAGACACAAAATCACCCCACCCAATCCTCTTAGATCACCTCATTGTCTTTGACATTGACATCCCTCCATTTTCAAGAGCAAACATGGAGAAGGCGCGAAAGGCGGCGGTTGAATTGTTGGACTGGGTGGAGATGTCTCATGACTTCGAACGCGTTCATTTGGTGTTCTCTGGAAGCAAAGGGTTTCACCTTATCTTCCGCGAAAAAGATCGCAGTCTGTTTGGAATCGAAGACCCGAGAAAGAGAGAGCATGCTGTGAGGGATGCCCGAAAATCCTTGCTGGATGACGTGATTGCGGCGGGCCACCCTGTCGACAAGGGCATCACTGCAGACACGAGAAGAATCATCCGCCTCCCGGGTTCCATCCATGGCTCAACAGGTTGGAAGTGCACAATCATCGATGAAAAAATCCTACGAACACCGTTCAAGAGGTGGAGGAAAACCCTACCAAGGCACCCGAATTCAATGCCTATGCCACGGTGGGCCAAAACGCAGAGCAAGAAGAAAAAGAAATCGAAACCCGCCGATAAAGCAAAACTTGCAGCGCTTGAACCCGCACCCCACACCTCACTCGAATTATCCTCTCACGTTCCGGGGACAAAAGACAGAAGCGCCATTCTTGGCTGGTTGCCAAAATCGTGGGGCAGCATCGAAAAGACCGTCGAAATTGCAATGATTCACGTGAACGAGCGACACCTCGGGCCTGCCTTCTTTTGGACGGACCAAGAAGCCGTCCTGATGATGCTTCCTCGCGCCTTCCCCAGGTCACAAGCAGCGAAAATGTGCAGAAAGATTGGCCTCAAAAGAACAGCCTTCGCAATTGAAACTGGTGACCACCACTGGGTTCGAATTTCACCAAGGCAATGGGATGACACGGGATGGGAGGAGGACATTGAAGCCCTTGGCATCCTTGGTCAAGAATCCATGGATCAGTGTGCAGCCCCGTGGTCTGCTGCTCATTTAGAGATGGCAAACCGGCTTGAACTACCCTTTGAAATTGGTGAACAAGATCGCTCAGGCGAGCCTGTGCCGACAATTCGAGCGGTCCGCAGGAATTAATCGGAGAAGATTATATGCTGCCCCCACAACCAAGAACCGTTCCTAAGAGAGCCGAAAGGCGATGACCTGATGACGACTCGTCGGCATTGACCAGTACAAACACTGGCTGTGGCGCATGGGAACAGCGCCACAGCCGCTTTTCTTTCATAATTCAGCCATGCTTAGTGGATAAATGGCTGAAAGACTATGTGCTCAAGGCAAAATCTCGATTCATGGTTCTAACTGGTGTAGGTGTAAATGATGCACCGTTCCTCGAACCAATCGAAGGTTTGTGACGTCAATGAACATCTTTGGAACAATAATATTCATTTTTTTGGCTGGCATTGCTGGTATATTCATCATTCTTGGCGCCACCTCTGACGTCGTCGTCATGCAAACAGAAGGGACGACGCTCGAGGGGACCACCTATGACGAATACCAAGGGAGCAGGGAGGAATGTGCTTCAATGGGCTACTATTACGATGAGTACGGAGAAGAGTACGAAGAATGTGACGAATACCGTACGGTAACCTACTATGTTTGCTCAGTTGATATGGATTTCAATTACACCCTCGCAGATGAACCTGAAGGCGAGATCTTCGAGGGCGAGGACAGATTGCAATGGGGTGAAAGCGGTGGTTCTTGCCTTGAATCAATCAAGAACCAGTATCCAGTGAATGGAACGGTCACCCTCTATTACCTCTCTGATGATGTCTCTGACGTAACCCTCGAAAAGCCCCTTGAGCCAAGTGGAATGTACTTCTGCTGTGGTATTTGCTTTGCCATCCTCGCCATCCCAGCCGGCATCTTCATGCTGACCAACCGTTCGAAAAACGCTGGGCCAAAAACCGGTGGCATGCTCGGGAACTTTGGACCGCAGCGGGTCTCAATGGCACCGCCCGTGAATTATGAACAACAGGGCCAGGCTGCGTACAATCCAAGCGGCCAACCGACCAACACCAACAGCGTGAACGCTGGACGAGGTGGCGGTGGCGGATTCGGTGGCGGCGGTGGCATGCTCATGGCAGGAGGCATGGGGGCAGGCGCAGGTGCAACCTACACCACCCCTCCCCAACAAGCCCAACAGAGAGGTGGATTTTTCGGTGGAAGACAACAACGGCGCAGTGCCAAATCTCGCAACGCACATTCCCCTTCCCGCATTGCTGGTTACAAACAAGTGATGGCCAAGCTCAACATGTCCAAGGGTGTCGAAAATGTCTACGATGGAGAAAACATGCTGCGATCCAGTGGCTTCATGACCGCTCAAGCAGCGAACAAATTCATGGCCCATTCATATGTTCTGAAGACGCTTGGTCTTTCCACAGCCGCGGGCGCAAGCGCAGGCGCAGGTGCCGCTGTAGGCGCCGCAGTCGTCGCTCAACAAGGCAACATGCTCAACCGCAATGTACCAGATCCATCCGACCCGTCAACCAGCCTACGGCCTGCTGGCAACAGTGACGATCGATTGCAGAAAATGCAAGAAGAAGCTGCTGCTTTCTTTGAATCTGCAAAGCCAAAGGTAGCGACCACCACGTCTCGGCCGGTCGGGAAGGATGAGGAGGGTGTATGTGCACATCCAACGTGCTCTACACAAGTTTCCGCCTTTGATTTCAGGTGTTTTGACTGCCGTCGAAGGTTTTGTTCGGCCCACAAGGGAATGACGTTTCAATGCGAGAGTTGCGCATCAAACTGAGTTCATTCGTACACTGATTTTTGATGCAAGCCAAATTCCGGTACGAGGCCATGCAGGTGCGCATGTTCAACCAATTGCTTCCCATTCGCACTCCGTACATACGTCACTTCACCTGGGCTTACGTGTTGATTCCAATACCGCTGGTAGACTGCAGCGCGTTCTTTGGTGTTGGCTAAGCATGATGGCACGGCATGATACATCATCACAGAAACTCGTTGCTTTCGAAGGTAAACTGCAACGACTTCAGGCATCAGTTTTGAAAGCCATGTCTCATCGAAAAACCGAGAGGAACGAGCCACAACATACCTTGGTTTGTCAAGCGGTCCAAGTGCCTCAGTCAACGCCTTACTGAACATCTCCGCTTCCTCGGGCGTGGAATTATGCAAGTGATAACGAATCCAACCGCCGCCACGGTCGCCACCCGAGGGACGTGCGACATGGGTCATCTCGCCCAGTTCACACAGTGAATCAACAATTGCATTGGCAATGGCTTGAGTCAGCGATGCATCGGTCCAAACTTCCTTCTCAACACCAAATTTGAATCCGGTGGAGAAACCACTGGGAGCCTTGGCTTCAACAGCAGGCTTTGCTTCAATTCCAAACGGCTGGCCAATACCCCACAACTCACGGGTGTGTGCCCGGCTCATTGCCCGGCGAACCATCTCTTCGTTGAACAGACCCATGCCTTCACTGATCCCTTCGGGCCGAACATCATTGAACGCTGCGTGAACGTGCCCCACACCTTTCTCGATGGCACCATCATCACAGACCCCGTACAGTTGCTTGTGCTTCTGTTTGAAGCG
>JAQXFM010000095.1 GCA_029250305.1 Candidatus Poseidoniaceae archaeon
CTTGCACCTGCTCTGTAACGAGCCAGTTGAACCACCCGTCCATCGTTGCGGCGACTTCGTTGAGAGGGAGGTCAGAACTGCCTTGAGCAGCGACCAAGACATTGAACACGAATTCCATCAAGACGATGATTGATGCGCCGATGAGCATGCCCTTGTTGTTGCCAACGCCACCGATGATGAACGCAGCCCAAACGAGGAAGGTCGTCTTTGATGGGGACATGAACGAGGGTTGGAATCCGGTCAGTTTCCAAGCCCAGAGCGCGCCAGCGAAGGCCGCAATCGAAGCTCCAAGTGCAAGGCTCGCTGCTTTGTGTCGAAGGACATCGTGACCGTGGTGTTGAGCCACTTCCTCGTCTTCGCGGATGGCGCGAAGAATGCGCCCCCATGGGGAGGCCAGCACTGTGTTCAACAGCCACCATGATGCAATCAAGCCGAGAACACCGATGGTTGCTAAGACAAACATGTAGGGCGCAGGCTGGCCAAGGCTGAGCCATTCGCCAATCGTTACAGCCATGCTATCGATGCCTTCTGCCCTCGAACACGCAACTGGCGATAGGGGGACACCGCTCGCATCGACGGGTGTATTCGAACCGCAGAACCACCATTCTTGGAGCGGAAGTTTGTACCGTGAGATACCAACAGCACTGCCCCAAGAGCCTGCTCGTAGGAGCGGCTCGCCACTCAGCAACACCCGAACGATTTCACCGAGTGAGATGGTAATGATTGCGAAGTAATCGCTGCGCAATCGGGCGGTTGGGTAAGCAAGGAACCATCCTGCGATCGCACCAATAAGCATTGAGAACAGGACGGCGTAGACGATTGGCCAGTCGTAGCCATGCAACTCTTTTGGTGCAGTGAGGATGCCAACCACAATGGCTCCAATCGAAGCGAAGAAGATGACACCGAAATTCAACTGTCCTGTGATTCCTGTGTGCAGGTTGAGAGAAAGAGCAAGAATTGCAAAAATCGCAAATGTAACCAGCACATTGGAGAGTTGGAGTGTCTTTACGAAGCTCGCCTGATCGGAATCGGCAACTGGAAGCCAGTAAATCAAGGCAAGCATGACGACTGCCAAGACACCGAACAACAGCCATGAACCATTTTCACTTTCACGGCCATACGGCATCTTTAGTTTTTCAAGGACTGATGTTCGTCGTTCGATGTACGAGGTGGAGACTTTGCTGGTTGAGGACTTTGCAGCACGATGAGCAGCCACGGCAATGAATCCGATTTTTGAGTCAATGGCTCCGGTGATGTTGCGCCAGGCTTTACCGGCGCTTTCAGTTACATTCGCATAGCCTGCAGATAGGCTTGAGGTGGCGTTTGAGATCTTTGTTGACGGTTGGATTTCCTCGCCTCGGAAAGCATGGTAGGCTTCCCGCCAAGCAATGAGGTAGAGGAGAATCGGAACGGTCGGCCATATAAGCACGCCCAGGTTTGTCATCGAACCTACCAACGCTTGTTCAAATTGCATCAGTGAAAGCCACGCTTCTTGTTGTTCGGCCAAGAGGCCGCTCGGTGCATGGGCCAACGACAAGGTCGAGTCTCCACCCGTGAGTGTGTTCTTCACGGAATCATTCGCAATGGAGTTCTCCTTCACGAAAGAACTGAATTTGAAAACGATGTACGCAATGAAGGTTGAAAGAGCGTAGCGCTGACCTCGCAAGTTGTTTCGAACGCTGAAATGGTGAAGGCCTGTCGGTGCAAGGAAAATTCCAAGCCATGTTGCACGCTTTGTGTTCGGGGTGAAGTCTTCTTCAGCCCGGGTCCGAATGCGCTTGATTTTCCAATTATCAAAGGCATCACCAATGCCTTTTGGCATGATGAGAAGGATCGCAATGATCATGATGTACGGCATGACTTCAGCCAAGTTAGCATAATTCGACCGTTCCAACGGCGTTCCAATTCCCATCAAAATCGGCGAAGAGACTGAACGGACAAAGCCGATGAGTAAGGCCCCAACCACTGCGCCACGTACCGAACCAATGGTACCCAGAACAATAACGGCAAAGGCCGGTAGAAGAAGCGTGAACCCTGTCTCAGGACTGTAACGTATGGTCATCGCGAAGATGGCCCCGCCAAGTCCTGAAATCCCTGCCGAAAGGAACGCACTGGTCATGTGAACGCGCTCGACGTTGATTCCACAACTTGCGGCGAGTTCGGGGTTGTCTGCGACAGCTCGCATTCGACGGCCTAAGCGGGTTTTTGTTAGCAAAAGCAGCAACAGACCGACGGACGCAAAGATCACAAATGGCATGGCTGCGTTGTAGTAGGTGTAATTTGCAGTCAAGTCAGTGACACAATCTGCGCCAACTGAATAGACATCAGTGAGAGGCTTTGAGCCTTCGGTGACGATTTTCTCGTAGACTGGGGATCCGTCCGCAGCGGTCCCTGTCTGTTCACATGCACCGTAGGAGTATGTTTCTCCAGAGGCCAGCGAACGGTCGCCAAGGTTGAGTTTGGTGAGGAGGGTTGGCGCTTCGAACCGTTGCTCGCGGGCAATGCGCCAATCGATGTCAGGCTCAAACAGTTTCGTGCCTGCACCGAAGCGGAGGTAGACGATGGCACGAAGAATAAGCGCTACACCGAGCGAAGCAATCATCATCACATCGGCGCTTGATTTACGATCACGGAAGCCTCTGAAAACGAGGCGGTCGATGATGACGCCCGCAAGCCCAGTGAGAACAAAGGCACCTAAGAGCGTCCACAGAAGAACAGTCCATACCAAGACGCCGTCTTTAGGCGTGGATACAAGTGGGAAGAAATAATCCATCCACATGATCATCACGGCTACATACATACCGAGCATGAAGAACTCGCTTTGAGCGAAGTTTCCGTAGCGTTGGACGCTGTAGGTGAGGGTACAACCAACGGCGATTGCAAGGTATGTCGATGACCATGTGAGGGTGCTGAACCCAATGGAACTAAGATTCAGATAGATGGTTGCACTTGTGCCAAGCCCAATCATGAGCAGTTCAATGGTGAACAACACGGTGAGCAGCAGAAACAGCGGTGAAAAGATCATCAGCGCTGCCCGGAACTTGCCGTGTGGCACGTCGTCGAAGACGATCTTCACCAGCATGAAGCCCATTGAGATGAGTTGAACGGATTGTCCAAGCCACACCATGTCGTTTGGCAGATTGCCAAACAAGAGGGCGTCGAGGCCGTTACCAATACCTGATTGGTAAAGCAGTCCGATGATTGCATCCAATGATACAATGGCAGCGATCAGGAGGCGGCGACGCAGCCTCGACATCTCTTGCCAGCGCTGCAGGATGGACTCAGAGGGGGTTGATTCCTTCTCTAAGTCCATCCTAACATAGCCTCCGCACTTGTTTGGTCACCCTGACTTCTCAGCCAGGAGGCTAAAAAGCCGTGGAACTCAAGTGCTAACGGGATCAAGCAGCGTTGTCTTGAACACCGTCTGCAACAGTCCAGTACTTGGTACAGGTGAATGTACCATCGTCAGTAGCGGCTGCAGCGTAGCCACAGATATCGTATCCTGCTCCACCAACGTCACCGTTGGTCAAGAAGGTGTGAAGTCCGCTTGCGCCTTCGTATGCAGTTCCTGTGGTTGCAATTGAAGTCGACATTGCTGTGCTGTCAAGTTGGTGAGCTGCTCCAATCATCATGATTGAGTCGTAGCTGGTTAGGTCGTATGCCTTGATTGAACTGATGTTCGATGCATCGTAGCGTGCTTCGAAGTCGCCGAAGGAAGATCCTGCACGAGGTGTGGTCACGTAGAGGCCGTCAGCAGCGACATCGTCACTGAGTTCTTCAAGAAGTCCTTCACCAGCTGGTCCGTCGCCAGAGAAGAGCATGATGTCAAGTCCTTGGGTCGAGATCTCGTTGAGAATCATTGCTGCGTCAGTAACGTAGGACACCATGAAGATGGAGTCACAGCCAGCATCAGCGATTTGGGTGATTTCAGAAGCAATGCTCGTTGCGGTTTCTGCATATCCAATCTTTTGGCACAGTGTTCCGTTCCAAGCATCTTCGATTGCGTCAGCGAATCCAGAGCCATAGTCGTTGGTCATGTGGATGATTGCAGGGTTGGTAGCGCCCATTTCTTCCATCATTGCAGCTGCAGCTGGTCCTTGAATTGCATCGGATGGAACGATACGGAAGAAGTCAGGGTACGCAGATGCGTTGCTGAGGGATGGGTTGGTGGATGCGTAGGAAATCATTGGGATTCCTGCAGCGGAAAGCACTGCGTTAGCAGACATGGTTGCACCAGAGCATGCGGCGCCGCCAACAGCGATGACACCAGAGTCAACGAGGGTCTGTGCAGCAGCAGCAGCAGCGGTACCGTCACAGCCGGAGTCAACTTCGACGAGTTGGTACTCGAAGCCCATTGCGCCGTATGCAGCGTTAAGATCAACGATTGCTTGCTGTGCTCCGTATTGGAAACCAGCAGCGTCTTGTGCGAGAGGACCGGTCAATGGATTCATGAATCCAAGTTTGATGACGGTCTTCGGGATTGTGACGCCGTCTGCAACAGTCCAGTAGGCGTTGCACTCGTATGCGCCGTCTTCTGCGCCGGTAGCGGAGTAGGTGCAGATGTCGTAACCTGCGCCGCCAACGTCGCCGTTTGTGAGGAAGGTGTGAAGTCCACTTGCGCCTTCGTATCCGGTTCCGACGGAACGGATTGAAGCGTCAAGGTCAGCAGCGTTGGCGTTGTGTGCCTTTCCAATAATGGAAACTGCGTCGTAGGAGGTCAAAACGTATTGCTTGATGCTCGGGATTCCTGCAGCATCGTAGCGGGCTTCGAAGTCACCAAAGGAAGATCCTGCACGAGGTGCGGTCACCTTGAGGGAGCTTGCAACAGTGTCGTCGCTGAGTTCCACAAGCAATCCTTCGCCAGCAGGTCCGTCGCCAGAGAAGAGCATTATTGAGAGGTTCTGTGCTGCAACTTCGTTGAGAATGAGTGCTGCGTCGGTCACGTAGGAGACCATGAAGACTGCGTCGCAGCCTGCGCTAGCGATTTGAGAAACTTCAGCGGAAACATCGGTTGTGGTTTCTGCGTAGCCAATCTTTGCACAAACATCGCCAGTCCATGCGTCTTCGATTGCGTCAGCAAATCCGGAGCCGTAATCGTTGGTCATGTGGAGAATTGCTGGGTTGGTGGCTTGTGCGTCAACCATCATTGCGGCTGCAGCAGGTCCTTGGATTGCGTCGCTAGGAACGACACGGAAGAAGTCAGGGTAAGCGGTAGCGTCACTCAAACTTGGGTTGGTGGATGCGTAGGAAATCATTGGGATTCCTGCAGCAGACAACACGGCGTTAGCAGCCATTGAAGCACCGGAGCAAGCTGCTCCAGCAACGGCGACAACGTTTGCGTCGACAAGGGATTGTGCAGCAGCGGCACCAACGGTACCGTCGCAACCTGAATCAGCAACAACCAGTTCGAAAACGGTTCCGTCGGCTGCATTCAAGTCGACAACTGCTTGTTGTCCACCGTACTCGAATCCAGCAGCGTCTTGGGCCAGTGGGCCGGTTGCTGGGTTCAAGAATCCGATTTTAACAACGTTTTGAGTTGGTTCAGTGGTTTCATCTTCATTGCCCACACAGCCAGCAAGGGCTGCAGACATGAAGGTCAAAGTTAGCAGGGCGGTTAATAGTTTTCGATTCATAGTCAATCTTCCGTAACTTCTTACAACAATCGCCCGTTTATAGAAGCATCCCCGATAGTCATAGGGCCCTCACGAATGTTGAACATTAGGCGTCAGGTTCGGAAGAACCTTCCAATTCGATTTCAAAGAGGTACACCTTTCCGTCGTTGTAGTGTGACGGAAGACCGGTTGTGTCCTCAAGTTCGACGGGATCAAGAAGCGTGAATCCGTGAGATGTGTAAACCTGAATCAAGCCTTCGTTATGACCAACCGTGTCGAGGCGAATGAACTGAATTGGCCCACCTGAATAGAGGTTTTTCGCCCATTCAACAATGTTCCCTACGAACCCTCGGCCCCTGAACTGAGGATGGTTTGCGATCCGGTGAATGAACACGGAAGGCTGATTGCTTCGTTCCCCCCAAATTTGAGGGTCCTCAAATGCCACAACCCAAACACATACGATTTGTCCTTGGTGAACCATTTTCCACTGACGTCCTTCTGAGAGTTCCTGTTTGACGAGGTTCCGGTCAATCGTTGGCCACTGCGTCATGTTTTTTGATGCCTGGAGCGCTGTAGCTGCATCGTAAAGCGATAGAATTTGGTCGATATCGGCCAACTTACTTTGCGTGATTTCCATGCCAGCACCACAGGTACGCTGTCCGTTGAAGGACGCACTCTTCCCATCACCCACCGACTGATTAGTTTTGCTTGGCAGTGTGTTCAGTGGCCATCAAGCATCTGTTCGAGGGAATGTAACGCCTTCTTCGAGGAGAAGGTTTCGTTTTGTGTCCACGCCACCGGGGCCGCTGTAACCGCCCAACCCGCCGTCTGTTCGTACCACTCGATGGCAAGGAACCTCAGGAATGTATGGGTTTTTTGCACATGCATTTGCTACGGCGCGCGCCGAGTGAGGGTGTCCGATCTGGCGGGCGATTTCTGAATAGGTCCGCACCTCGCCTCGAGGTATATCTTTCAACGCCTTCCAGACTTTGATCTGAAAAACTGTACCACGCAATGCTGGTTGATCGGCCATGCGCTTACCACGGCCCGCGTTTCTTTATCCATTTGCCAGACCTGTTCGGTAATGGTTCGATCTCATTTTTTGGAAAGAATGATGGTCAATTTAGGAGGAGAACTCACGCGTCGGTAGGCACGAACAGGGCAGACGGCAACCCCTTGTATTCGCGAAACTCGTTTAAATGGGCTTTATGGACAAACCCTTGGGGATATGCCTGAATTATACCTGCACACCTCAATGAGGTTTCACGCACATTCGATTGGGAGGTTTGAGTTTTACAGACGGATTCCTAACTTGGACAAAATCTTCTCGTGTCGTAGAAAGTGATAAACAAGGATTGTTGATAGTCTTTTCATGAGACACTTCACCATCATGCTTTTTCTGATAACTGCCTCCCTAAGTGGATGCTTAGAAACGGGCGACACGGGCGATGAATCCTACTTTGAAGGGCACTATCACGGTTACGATTTTTCATTCGGTCTTGATTTTGATGAGGGAACTGGCGAGTTCATCGTTTATCCTCGCTTCATCACATGTCCAGAAGATCTTGAGGCTGAATCTCAATCTATGATGTCCGAGGTTGAAACAGATATTCATCCCTTAGGTTCTGTATTGGTTGAGAACGACTGCATTTACGTTAATTACAGACCATCAATGTATGGTTTTGTCTGGAATTATTCTTCATCAGATTACGTTATTTCAGAGGATGGTCAAATCTTAGAAATCACCTTCTCCGATCAGGAATTCTTAGCAGAAACATTGCTTATAGGCACGAATGGTGCCTTTTTGGCTTCTACTTCCTCCACAAACCTTGCCTGCTTGTTTGCGGGAGGGACTGTTCCAGGCGTTCCGCTTAGCGGAGATGAACTGCTCGAAATAGGTGAAGAAGAACTCGAAAATGCGATTGAATCTCACCTTTCGGTCTTTACTAATTCATCCATCATGAATGACCCACGCGCTAGCTCATGTGCTACATCCCAACTCGGTATGCAGGCATGGCTGGAGTATGCGAACGAAGACAACACCGACGGGGATCTTGCTCTCTTTGCATTTGATGCACAAGACAGTCAAGGCTCCCCCTCCAACGGTACAAATGACAGTCTTGTGATGGTGACCATGACCCAAGGTGGCGACCTCAACTGGGCTTCACTAAGTGTGCAGGTCAGCGTGAACGACTCTTCCCCAATGACCTGCGATAATCCTGAGGAAAGTGGTGGCGATTGCCAAATTGTGGAATTTGGGAACACCGATGACCAGGTGTGGAGTGTCGGTGACGGTGTCACTCTGTATGAAAATGGCCTTGATATCTGTTCCGACGTGTGCAGCCTCGACATCAAGATTGTAGACACACGTGAAGGAAAGGTCATCTATGAGTTCGCAGACGTTCTTGCTGAGTGATGCTTAAGCGATGTAAGTCGATAACTGCAGCAGGAACATGATGGTCATCATTGGTCGTCAATTGTCGAAGTTCAATACCGATGTTTGAGACCGTGTACAAGGGGCCCTGTTGTAGCCGTATTCAACCACAAGGGTAGCGACGAATACGGCCCACTGCAAACCCACGAATACAGGTTAATCGTGTACAAGGGTGTTATGGAGAAACCCTCGTGAACGTAAGAAAACCACTTGTTCACTTATGGAATCTAATCCCATGCCATCCGAACCTTTCGATCTTCACGGAACTCACCACAGTGTTCTCATCTCAACCAACGAGGAGGTTCCACTCCGAGGCTCTTCTTTCAAGCCAAATTGTTTGGTGAATCCAACCTCATGAGCCAAGGCTGCCACTTCGTCGTCCCAGCGTCCCTCAGGCCAGGAAAGCCATGATTCAGCACCAAAGTCTAGGAGGAGACTGAGAGATCCTTCCAACATACTGCGCAGCCGTTCCGATGGTAATGTTCGCAAATCGGAATGTTCTGGCCCATGGCTCCCAATCTTCCAACCTCGTGTCCTCAGAGTCTCAAGGTCCTGATGGCTAAGATATTCGGGTCGCTCATCGATACTAAGTTGATGCTCCATGAGAAACTTATGCTGCTCATCT
>JAQXFM010000137.1 GCA_029250305.1 Candidatus Poseidoniaceae archaeon
CCTCTTGGACGGCCTTGCCTCCCTTGAATGGACCCACGCAACGCAAGTCCAGAAAGACACCATCCCTCTTGCACGCCGTGGCCTCGACGTTATCGGCCAAGCACGCACAGGATCAGGAAAAACAGCAGCCTTCGGTTTGCCAATCCTCGAAAAGTGTGAACCAACAGGCATCCTTCAAGCACTTATCCTTGCACCTACCCGTGAACTTGCAAACCAAGTGGCACAGGAATTGCAGGCTCTGCAAGGCGCAACCGGCCTTTCAGTCCAGACCGTCTATGGCGGAACCGACCTTGAGAAACAAGCTCGCTCCTTGGGCGACGGCGTTGACATCATCGTCGGAACACCAGGTCGAGTCATGGACATGAGCGAACGTGGCCACATCGATTTGGCTTCACCTTCTCTGTTCTGCCTTGACGAAGCGGACCGCATGCTTGACATGGGTTTCTTCCCGGACATCATGTGGGTCATGGAGCGAATGACGGGTCGTACGCAGACCCTTCTTTTCTCCGCAACCTTCCCTCAAGAAATCATTGACACTGCAAATGAATTCATGAACGAACCCGAATTCGTTCTCACCAACACAGAGGAACTTGACATCCCGCCAATTGACATGTACAGTGTTCGTATTGGCCGAGCCAACAAACTCTGGGTTCTCGGACGTCTTCTTGCTCGAATGAACGATGAAGATCAGACCATCATTTTCTGCAACACCAAGCGAATGGTGGACTTGGCAGTTCAACGACTCACCAAGCACGGCTTCTCCGTGGAAGGCTTGCACGGCGATCTCAGCCAAAACCAGCGTGAGAAAATCCTCAAGCGATACAAAGCAGAGGAAATCAAGACCATTGTCGCAACCGATGTGGCAGCACGTGGTATCGACGTTGACGGCATCACACTCGTGGTCAACTACGACCTTCCAGTGGATTTGGATTCCTTTGTTCACCGAGTCGGACGCACAGGCCGAATCGGTCGAAAGGGAGAGGCATGGAGCCTTGTGTCCCGAGACGACGCACCGCAACTGTCCAAGATCATGGCAACCTACGGTCTTGACATCATCGATTCAGAAACGCCTGAACTTCCAGAAGGCATGGACCGTGACCCTGTCAAGCGACAAGATGACTTTGGCGAAACGGCTGATGTGTTTGGCTTTGTCCAACTCCACCTCGATATCGAACCGACCGCAGCAGGCTCTTCGCTTGCAGTGGCCCGCTGGTTCACTGAAGCACTCCGCTGCAATGAGATGGCGATTGGTGATGTTCACTTTGCTGACGGTTCCACCTACATCAGCATCCACACGAGTAAAGTCGGTCTTGCAATCAAGGCCCTCGAAAAGCGTGAGATGGCAGGTCAGCGAGTTGCCGCCACCATCGTCGAGTGAGGAATCACTCTTCTTCATTGGCCCGTGACTTCCACGAGCCCTTGCGATTGTTCGCATGGCGCGAAGTCGGCTTTTTGTTCTCGATTGTGAGTGGGTCTTCATTCCTTGATTTTGATGGCCAGTTCCCATCCTCATCGGGCCGTTGTAATTCCACGCCTCCGATAACGCCTGCGAGCAAACCAATGGCTGCAAGGGACCAAGCGGAACCAATGGCTTTGTCCCAATCTTTCTGAGCCTGCGTGCATTCTGATGTGGCCAGATCGAGGAATTGACA
>JAQXFM010000142.1 GCA_029250305.1 Candidatus Poseidoniaceae archaeon
CGATGACCATGGCGATCACGAAGATCACCACACGCCAGAGGAAGTGATGAGCGAGGCTGACGAAAACAATGACAGTCACCTTTCATGGGAAGAATTCTGGCATTTCGCCACCGAAGACCATGACGATCACGACGAGGACGGAAACGAAACTGGAGACCATGACGATCACGACGAGGATGGGAACGAAACTGAAGGTCACGACGATCATGATGAGCACGATGAACATGAATTCCAAGAAATGTTCAATGCATCTGATGTTGATGGCGACCAACTGGTGAACCTAACAGAACTCCACGAACTCATGGAAATGGTCGAAGAGCACGAAGAAGGCCATGATGAACACGAGGCTGGAATCGCAGTGCTCCACATCGAGGAAGAGGGCGACTACGGAATTGCGCTCCCTGCTTCGGTCGAATTTAATTTGATCATGGCCGAAGGTGGCCACGACGATCACGATGACCATGCTGATGAAGAAGGTCACGACGAGGACGAAGAAGGTCACGACGAGGATGAAGAAGGTCACGACGAGGACGAAGAAGGTCACGACGACCATGACGAAGAAGCGCTCGCATATGACCCTCACAGCTGGCTTGACCCTCTTGCATTCAAGGCACAAATCAACGTGGTTCTCGAAAACCTCAGCGCAACATTCCCGAGCCAAGCAGACACCTTTGAAGCAAATGCCGAAGCCTACATCGCTAGCCTTGACACACTCCACGCTGATTATGACGCTGCGTTCTCGACCGACGGAACATGCACTAAAACAACCGTCATCGCAAACCACGCAGCCTACGCCTACATTGGCGAACGGTATGGACTTGAGTTTGTGACAGTTCACGGCATTGACCCTGAAGGGGAGCCATCTGCTGAAGACATCGCAGAAGTCGTTGAACGCATCTCCGAGGATGGAATCACTGTGTTCTTCATTGAAGAATACACATCGGAAAGCGCAGTGAGCAGCATCGTTGACCAAACCAAGTCCGACACGATGCCGAACGGTGTGACGATCAAGTACCTCTACACCATGGAACTTCCACCGAGCGACGTCGATGATGATTACCTCTCGATGATGCAGAAGAACCTCGACAACCTCAAGTCAGGTTTGGGTTGTTAAATCCCAGCGTGAATTCCGTAGGTGGAAAAGATGGATATAGTCGATGCTGTCCCAATTATTATTGTTGGGAGCGCTCTTATGGTCATTGCAGGTCACCTAATTATCGAATCCGTTCGGAAGTGACCTGGACCATACAGACAACCTTTCTTGAAACTGGGGTGTTGTCATTCAGAGCCATGAACACAACGACCAGCCAGTCATCTTGATGGTCGAGAACCTCACCGTCGTCAGAGGATCAAAAAAGGTCATTGAAGACGTGGCGTTCACAATTCGCAAAGGCGAGTTTGTCGGCTTGGTCGGTCCAAATGGAAGTGGGAAATCCACACTCCTCTTGGCCATCTTGGGATTCCTCAATGCCGCCAATGGAAAAATCGAGATCTATGGAGAGCCATCGACTTCGAATCGCCACCTTGGAAAAATTGGCTGGGTCTCCCAAGCCGCAGCCAGCCTGCCACCGAACATTCGAATCACCGTCGAGGAATTGGTTCGTCTGGGAACCCTCACCCGCAAGAACATGTTTTTGCGAAAGGGGCGCAATCAAGAACGAATCACGGAAGCCATTGAAATGGTAGGTTTGGAAGAAGTCATCCACACAGACGTGGCTCGGCTTTCCGGTGGGCAGCGACAGCGAGCAGTGATCGGTAGAGTGCTCGCATCGGAAGCGGATTTTATCCTCCTCGATGAGCCACTGGTCGGTATTGATCGTGAGTCAAGAAACTCCCTCCTGAAACTTTTGGATGAACTCTGCCATAGCCAAGGAAAAACCATTTTGATGATTTCACACGACATGGCAGCCATTCGTCAAACTGCACATCGAATGATTTACCTTGAAGAAACGGTCAAATTTGACGGACCATCAGAAGAGTTCCCTGATTTGGAAGGACTTGCGAACCTACGTGGTATCGAACATGTGCACAGCGATCACGTCCACGAACATGATAAGGAGGAAGAATGATGGGTATTGGCTCCTATGTCTTAGAAGTGTTCAGTCCGGTGCTGGAATTTATTGAACCAGTCATTCCAGGTGATATTTTCCCCTACTTTTTCACGTTAGAAATGTTCCAAAGGGCGCTCATTGCGGCCATCGTCGTCACCATTGTAGCTGGAATTCTTGGAACCTTCCTGCTCGTACGAAACCTAGCGCTCATGGGCGATGGTTTGGCACACGTGTCCTTTGGTGGTGTAGCGGTTGGCGTCGTTTTAGGGGCGGCTGGCCCGTTGTGGTATGCGTTGCTGTTTAGCGTCATTTCCGCATTGCTGATTCACGAAATGCAAACAAGAGAAGTATTGACTGGTGACGCGTCAATTGGAATATTTTTGACAGGAATGCTCGCTTTGGGCCTCGTCGTGTTGAGGATTTGGGGTGGTGGCATTACCACCGACATTGAAGGGTACCTCTTCGGAAACCTCCTTCTCATCGACCCAGCAAGTTTTGACTTGATCCTGAGCATCAGCATTGCATCCACCATTGGATTGGTGCTCTTGCATCACACCCTTTTGGCAACCACCATCGACCCATTGGCTGCTCGAGTACAAGGTTTGCCGGTTCGTGGAATTGGCCTCTTGTTCAGCGTCATAACAGCCGCCGTGGTCGTGAGCATGGTGCAGGTTGTCGGCACACTGCTTGTCACAGCCCTCCTCGTCACCCCCGCCGCAACAGCGCAACTTGTCGGGCGGAGTTTCCGCTCATGCATGATGTGGACCCAAGTCTTTGGTTTGTCCTCAGTGCTCCTTGGGCTCTATCTTTCAGCCGAGTTGGAAACGGGAAGCGGTTCGATGATTGCGTTGGTTGCGGCCATGATTTTTGCAAGCGTAGCCATTGTGCAGGCGTTGTACAAAACCTTCATCTCACCCAGTGAGAACCTTGCATGAGTGCATACACCAGCAAGCGATGTCTGCGACATTCGATTGCTCATGACCTAAGTGAGGAAAGATGATACGCACAACTCCGATGTCTTAGGCATGAACAAGACCGTTGCCTTCCTTTCAGTGCTGCTCCTGTCTGGCTGCCTCTCATCGAGTTCAGATTGGCAACGTGTTGATGTCGATGAATTCGATCAAGCCATCGAAGAAAATGAAAATGCTTTCTTGCTCGATGTTCGGACGCAAACTGAATGGGAACAGGATGGACACTTGGAAAATGCAACCCTCATCCCTCATACAGAACTCGAGGCAAGAGAAGGTGAACTTCCCTCAGAAAAAGACACGATGATCCTCCTTTACTGTCGAAGTGGCAACCGTTCACAGGACGCTGCGCAAACCTTGCTCGACCTTGGTTTCACGAATGTCATTGAACTTGAGTCAGGAATGAATGGTTGGAAGGATGCTGGGATGCCAGTCAGTTACCAATGAGGTGAGGCCATGTTTCAATTCATCCGCCGTTTTTTTGCTTCCAATCGACCTAGCACCAGCCAACTCATCGGAGAAGGAGCCATCATCATCGATGTCCGCACACCAGCAGAATTTCGCAACGGACACGGAAAAAACACCCGAAACATACCACTACAAACCATCGAAAAGAAGGTTTCATCGCTTCGGAAACAAAACAAAGTCATCATCACATGCTGTGCGAGCGGAATGCGCTCGGGACGGGCTGCTAAAGTCCTCAACAAGGCAGGCTTAGAAGCGTACAACGGCGGTGCATGGTCCACAGTGGAGAAGGCCCGAAAACAATCAGGAGTTTGAGGCATTGCATGCGATTCCAACAAGTGTTCTTTCTTCTCGCCGCCACCGTTCTTATCCTGTCCATGTCCGTGATGGCAGATGTTGATGATAATGAAAATGAGGACGATGATGAAGTCACCCTTCTTGGAATAGAGGCCGAGTCATGGGGGAGTGCCTCACTTTACCTCTTGGTAGCCACCGTCCTCATTGTCGGATGGAAACCGACGTTCCGTTGGCTTCGAGTCCATGGAGCTGAACGGTTTGATCAGGAACCACGCGAATTCAAACGGAAATTAGGCGTTTTTAATCGCCGATTCATGCGCACTCACAATTGGTTAGGAATGAGCGCCGTTGTCATCGGTACGCTCCATGGGATTGTTCTTGAGTGGCATTGGACCCTTTGGGTAGGTTTGGCATCTCTTTGGCTCTTGGTCATCAGTGGCTCATTGATGCAATGGAAGTGGCCGCCAAAATCGTTCCGGAGGGGAGGTCGCCTCCTTCACATGCAACGCACGTTCACAGTGGTTGCGATCATCATGCTGCTTATTGGCCACCAGATTTTAGATTGAATTCCAACCCTTCATCAGTCCACACTCACGAAGAGGATGATTGTAACATTGCCCACACGTTGTGGTGCTTACAAAGGCCCACCATGGTCCAACGATGCATGTCAAATCATTGCACCACAAAGAGAATATAACCAACTGAAATACGAAAGGCTATGTGGACTGATGAACAAC
>JAQXFM010000144.1 GCA_029250305.1 Candidatus Poseidoniaceae archaeon
CCCATCCGGGTCCAGCGAAATCAGGTACTTCTTCCCATTTTGAAACCGCAGTTTTTCCGGCTTCAACTTCGAACACTTGCAATTCATGTGTCGTAACGGCTTTGATCTCAACTTCCTGCAGAATCTCATCTGCGTTGACCCATGACACGGAAGCATGTGCCTGCAGTTCATGCTCGCTTGAGCGAATCATGACATTGCATGCAACGCACCACTGTCGGTGAACTTCAGCACGGTAAAGGACCTCTTCAAGCCAATGAACTAAGAGCATCTCATAATCTTGATTTCCTGCTGGAATGACTACATTCCACTGCGCATTGTGGCGAATGAGGCCATCACTTGTACCGGCGGATTCATCCGAAATCAGAATGTTTTGCATACCGATGGTCACTTCATCAAAGAGTCGAACCATCGATGGGGCAAATGCCCTCAAACCAATGTCGGCAGTCGTCGGACGTGGCCAAGCACTCACATGCTCACCTCAACGCTTGGAAATTTGGAGGTTCCATGTCATCTCTCCAATCCGATCCACAAGGTCTTTTCGACTTAGTGAGAAGGCTTCGGTGCGCTCAGCACCAAGGATGCATTCACATGCTGCGTTTGCCAAAAGTGCAGTGTTCTGAACCGAGAACGATTTGGAAATGGCGACCGCAATCGCCACAGCCGCCGCATCGATGAGACCAATCATCTGCCTCAAATCGTCAAGCGTGCACGGTGCGTGAACAGTTTCTTCATCTGCGGAATAAATCGTTACACCAGCCTCACCAGAAAGGACGACAAGGTGTTTCCAGCTGTGTTGGTCAATAAGCCGTTGTGCGGCATCAGCACCGGTGGCACTCCCCAATCGCCTGCGCATCAATTCGAGACCTTGGGCTTGGAACAAAATCCAGGACACGCCATGTGTTCGATGCAATCCTGTGAGTTTAGGATCGGCAATGATTGGTACGTTCTTGTCAAGTGCATGCTTGATCAGGCGATCTGCGCCTGAATCATTCACGACACCTTGGCCATAATCAGAGAGAATGACAACCTTTGCGTCGTCCAATTCATGAATGGCTTGGTTGTAAAGAGCGACTGACGCTTCATCAGGTACCGGATCGTCTTCTTCAATGTCCCATCGTAGGAGCAATTGCTCTTCTTGGACGAGGCTTTCTCGAGTCGCCAGCAGCCGTGTTTTAACAGTGGTTGTTCGTCCTTCGACGATTGCGATACCGTCTGTTTTGACACCTTCGTGGTCAAGCGCATCCAAGATGCTGAGGCCTGCTCGGTCATCACCAACCACACCAAACAAGTGGCTTTCCAATCCCATCGAATTGAGGCCTCTGGCCACGTGAGCGGCCGCACCAACGTCTTCTTCGCGCATGGTTTCACGGAGCACTGGAACAGGGGCGCGAGAGTTGAGGTTATTTGCATAACCATGTATATAGCAATCCATGATGACATCGCCAATGAGGACGACTTTTGCTTCATCAACAGCCTTCAATTCTCTTTTCAAGTTGGTCAATTGGTCGTGAACTTCCACTTCTTCATCAGACATACCCATGATTCTTCCTCCTCATTCATTCACGCCGTCTCGTAATTCGGCCAAGAGCGTTGCATGTTGTGCTTCTGTAACATTGAGTGATGCACGCAAGGTGGCAAGCATAGCGCCTTCATCGCCAGTGATGACACCATCTATCAACGCCGTTTCGAGCGTTTTCCTGTATGTTTCCACATTTTCCGACCTGTGCGGTGTCACCTTTGCTTCGGCCAGAAGCTTGTCGTGGGTGAGGCGGTCAAAGCCAAAGGCAGTTCGGACCGTTTCAAGC
>JAQXFM010000151.1 GCA_029250305.1 Candidatus Poseidoniaceae archaeon
CAACAAATCGGCTCTTTTTGCAGCTGCACAGAACTCAGACCATGCCTCAGGCGTCCAGTCATCAACCAAATCGACGTGCGTCTTGAGCGCTGCGATCGAAGCGCCAACCGTTTCAATCAAATCAAACAAGCCAGCCATTGTCGACCGGTCTGCAGCGAGGCAAACCAGGCTTTGCTTTCTGCAAGCAACTTCCATGTAGGCTCTTGCCATTGGCAAGGTGTTCATTGTCCAACGTTGACCCCAAACTTCCTCGGCCTGCATGCTTCAACCGAGGAGCACCAGCCCCTCATATCTTGCGGCCGCGATGCAACGCTGCCAACCGCCTCAAATCGAGTCCAAACCATTGAGAAATGTATCCTGAATTGGCGTTGGCGTCATACCGAGATCAGCAAAACTTGTGCCAACATCATACCCGACATGCCGGCCAAGGCTTGGCTTGACTGCTTTGACGGTTAATTTCGGATGAAACATCGCCATGACCACTGTAAGCCATTTGGGTAAGACCCTCGTAGGGTAGGCGGTCTTGGGCCGCAACCTGCGCAATTCAATTCCGATTTCATTCATCCACATGCCTTTGGTATGGACAACGATTCGCTTTCCATTTGGCCCCTTGGTGAGCGCGGCGATGTGGGCGTCAGCCACGTCTCGAACATCTACAAAATTCAGGTGTGAATTGAGCACGAATGGCAGTCTTCCTTTGAAATGCTTCAGGTAGGCCATCGAACCGTTGAGATGGCGCTTGTGATGGATTGGGCCAAAAACAAGGGATGGATGGATGGTCATCAACCTCGGGCGCACCGCTTCGTCCAGGGCGTCGACAAAACGCCTCATCACCCGCTCGCCCTCAGCTTTTGCAAATCCATATGGGTTGATTTGAGCCGAGGCATCTTCGCACCAATCATCAGCAGTGAACACATGGCCGTTTGTGTAGAATGAACTGCGAATCGCAGCGACAGAAGACGTGTGAACAATCGTATGTACGGTGCCGGATTTTTCAATTGCATTGCACACATTCATTGTCCCTTGAACAGAAGGGTCGATCAAATCACTTTGCACTTCGTTGATGCCGACCATCAGCACCGCAGCGCAATGAATGACCTCCGAACACCCAGCCACGGCAGCGTCCACACTCTGGGCATCAAGCAAATCCATCTTGACGAGTTCAAGAGTAGATTCTTTCCCGACTTGAAATTTTTTCAAAAATGAAGCAGACTCGATGTTCCGTGCTGTCGCACGAACATGATGGCCTTGGAGCAGAAGCCGCTCAACAACATGCGAACCGATGAAGCCCGCAGCACCTGTGACAAGAACCACCATGAATGCCCGAAGAGGGCCCGACTTTTGATGTTACAGCATAACATCACATTCATGACGGCCGACAGAATGGCGAATACAATGCGCTCTGCTTGGTTGCTCGTTCTCTTGGTTCTTCTCGGCCCACTTTCGGGCTGTTTGGGGGCTTCGTCGACGGGCGGTGAAGCCGTTGATGATGAGTCAATGTACCCAGATGTATGGGATCGTCACAAATTGGATTGGAACTGGACTGACAGTTATTCATACGTCTTGGAACCCGGGCCTTACACGGCGCTTGATGTCCAAGAGGCAACCTTCGAAGTCGATACATCAGCGGTATGGGAGACGGGCCCAGCCACCTCCAACGTTCACCTCTCTTACTGGCTCCCATCGAACACTGAAATGGGAGAGCAAGTACCAGTAATCGCTGTGGTGAGCCCCTACTTCTCCTTTGGACAACCAGGCGATGAATCAGGCGCAACCAACGTGGTCGGCGCTGGCCGAGGCGAATTCATTTACGACAACTACGTACCTCATGGGTATGCATTTGCCCAGGTTTCTGTGTTCGGAACAGAGGAATCATCTGGCTGCTTTGATTACCGAGGCGAAGGCGAGGGCTGGGGCATCCACCAAGCAGTTGAATGGCTTGGGAAGCAGAACTGGTCGAACGGCAAAGTTGGCTTGTATGGAAAATCATACGAAGGTGCCACACAGTGGGAAGCAGCGGTCCATGGCAGTGAACACTTGGCAACAATCGTGCCGATTTCGGGCACGACGGGCCTCCACCCCCTTCTCTACAAGAACGGAAGCGCTGAAGCTCGAAGCCAAGTGATGCATATGAATTACTTCGGCAGCACAGTGGACTACAATGCAGAAGACATGGACAACATCTGCCCCGATATCATCGAAGGGCTGTTTGCAGGCCCTGTGACCTATGGCATGGGCGAACTTGACCCATACATGGCGAATTATTACGAGGAGCGAGAGCATATTTCCAAAGCGCTGACCAATTACAAAGGAAGCGTGTACTGGGTTCAAGGCATGCAAGATTGGAACGTCGATCCACACCAAGTTTTCCCGTGGTACCAGATGTTTGTCGATGCAGGGTTCGATGTGAGGGGCATGCTTGGACAATGGGAGCACAACTACCCCGATCAATGGTCGAAGCACAATGCACAGGATTCGGGTTATGGCGGCGAAGCAATCCAAAACATGACCCGCTGGGATTGGGGCCAAGATTTGTTTGAATGGTTTGAATACTACCTCAAAGGGGTCGGCGAAAAGCCCGCACTCCACGCACAAATACAGCGCAATGATGGTGAATGGCGAATCGAACCAACATGGCCGCCAGAAGACCGTGAATGGAACATGGTCGCCCTTGATGGTTGCGTGAAAAACGGCAACAGCGTGCAAGGCGTGTCAGGTGGCGGAGCGACATTAGCATCGGTGACATTCGAGTGCGAAGCGCTCGATGCTTCGGCCGATGTCTTGATTTCTGGTCTCGCCACCCTCCATCTTGATGTTCAAGCAGCCATGGATGGCGGCCAAATCTTCGCAGAATTACAAGACGCAGAAACGGGCCTTCGCCTTGGCCACGCTACAATGGACATCCGATACCACCAAGGCGGTTCAGACCCAACAACGGTGCTCCCTGGTCAATCACTCACGATGCTGATGGAATTCCAAGCAATTGATGCAATCCTACCAGCCGGCCATGGCGTCAGGTTGGTGCTGACTGAAACTGGCGAAGATTACCTCGCCCCTGCCTGCGGCGTCACTTGCCCAATCACCGTCAATGGTGGTGCTCTCTCCATACCTCACATCATGCGAGATGGAAGCAACGTGCTCATCACGCCTCAAGGTGCAGACGCTGCCAACAACCAGTGAAGATCACTGGTCTTTGCTCAAGGCGCGAACCATGTCAATGCGGCTGACAAGCCCACACAACACACCCGAATCCGTGATCAACAACACTTCACGTTCCACGAGCAGCCGGCGCCCTTCGGTGATTGAAACGCCTACATTGACAACTTCGAAATTCATTTGCATCACGGAGTGAACCGGAGCATCCCGTTCCACGTCCGTTCTCAACAAACTCGTCTCGGATACAAGGCCCATGATGGCTCCATTTGTGGCAACCACAGGCAGTTGGCTGATGCCTTCGCGAACCATCCGCTCGATGGCCGACTGCACGGTATCATCTGGCGCAAGAACGGCGACCTCTTCGATCATGATGTCGCCAACGGTGTGCGGCTTATCTGGCGCTTCAGAGCGAAGCAATGCAGCGACCATTTTACGCAACGTCGAGGCCCGCGGGTCTACGTTTTCCCGTTCGACTTTGGCGATGACAGATTGAGTCAAACCGCTTTCAACAGCAAGCTGGGCCTGAGTCATTCCGAGCGTTTTACGCCACTGGCGTAAGTACCCCCCACTCGGAATCTCCATGGTTTAACCCATGTCGACGGAGGGCATGATTCCACCGGTCGGCGCCCTCTAAAATCTGTAATTCAGGAAACTCGTTTTATGTTGTTTTATGAACAGCCTCGCTCTTTCTTAGAGAACATACGAACAAAAATCGTCGCGTACAATCAGGTTTAAGATAATCAATTGAACATAAATAATGGATTATTATGTTCATTAAATCCAATAAAACGGCTAAAAAGTGAGCGTATGTATGATATACCGCCTCGCCAAGGAGGCGACTGATACCTATGATGGACAAAGCGAAATTGGAATACATCTGGCTCGACGGCTATGAACCAACACAAAACATGCGAAGTAAGACGATGGTGAGAACAGATTTCTCGGGCGATCTTGAAGACTGCCCAGTATGGATGTTTGACGGTTCATCGACCCGGCAAGCCGAAGGGGGCTCTTCTGATTGCCTCCTCAAGCCTGTTGCCATCTTCCCAGATCCACAACGAATCAATGGTTACCTTGTGATGTGCGAAGTTCTCAACGCAGATGGAACCCCTCACCCAAGCAACGGCCGGGCAACCATCGACGACGATGACGATGACTTTTGGTTCGGCTATGAGCAGGAATACTTCATCATGGACGTCGACACTCAACTTCCACTCGGTTTCCCAGTTGGCGGCTACCCAGGTCCACAAGGCCTCTACTACTGCTCCGTCGGTGGAAGGAACACCCACGGTCGTTCTCTTGTCGAGGAGCACGCAGACCTTTGCCTCGAAGCAGGCATCAATTTCGAAGGAATCAACCAAGAAGTGGCCTGCGGCCAATGGGAGTTCCAAATTTTCGCAAAGGGTGCAAAGCGCGCTGGTGACGAACTATGGGTCGCCCGCTACCTTCTCGATCGATTGACAGAGAACTACGGATACTACATTGAATACCATCCAAAGCCAGTTCAGGGCGACTGGAACGGTTCTGGCATGCATGCGAACTTCTCAGACCACGCCATGCGAACAAGCGGAAAGAAGGAAACCTTCGACAAGATTTGTGAAGCATTTGGGCGCAACATCGAGAAGCACATGGCTGTCTATGGCGCACACAACGAACTTCGTTTGACAGGCCTCCACGAAACACAATCCATCGACCAATTCAGCTACGGTGTTTCAGACCGTGGTGCATCAATTCGAATCCCGATCACTGTCCGTGAGGATGGGTGGATTGGTCGACTTGAAGATCGACGACCTGCATCAAATGGTGACCCCTACAAGATTGGGGCCGTCATCATCGAAACCACGAAATCGGCGTACTGATTCCAATTGTCAAAATCAGATTCCGAGGTTGCCAGTGGCCAGTTTGAAGAGATTGCTGTAGCCGTCTTTGAAGCTGCTATCACTTCGATATAAGGCGCGGCTAACGAAAAAGCCGGCACACAACACAACGAACACAGGTATGGCCCATTCGAAATTGAATTGGAAGCCAGGTTGCAGATCGACCCTTGTGGGGTCCATCGGGTCGTAGGCAACCGTGTGCGTTTCTTGGTATTCCGATTGATCCATGTGTTCGGCGGAAACCGGTTCAAAGAAGCCAGAGTCGTACCTAAAGTAGAACGGAAAAGAGGTCTCAGATTTTTCTGGCCCACAAGCCCATGTATCTCCCTCTTCTTCTGTGCAGTGCAAGACTAACAACGCCTCGACATACAATGTATCTGTGCAGCCACCATCATCGCTGCATGATGTTTCAGTATAGGAGTTCATTTCGAGAAGCGTTGCTTCAACCTGAGGCATGTCTTTCATCGAGTGGTCTTCGAGCGTTCCCGACACAAGGAGGGTCACGAAAAAAATACCTGCAATGAGGACCGCTGTGAAGGCAAGGGACAGGCCGATGCTTTTCCAAACCTCCGAACTCACTTCTAGGTCGTGCCGTACTTGATCGTGCTGATCTTTCCATGAGGATTCATCCCCCTCTTTCTCTAATTCAGACCACTGCGAGCCTTCTTTCATTTCCTGTGACGGCAGATTCTCGGGTGCAGGCGCTGTCCACATGCGATCCATTTTTTGCGGCGAATCACGTTCTGGAACTCCTGGGTTAACCGAGTCTGGAGCGGAACTCTCCTCTTTTTTATCGGAAACCGTGTCCCAAAAATTGTCGCCCATGCTTCCTGTTCACGGGATACTAATTTGACGATTCCGCCGACCCATCTGACATTCCTTGTGAATTTCGAGCCCTTTGAGCCCCGACGATGATGGCGCCAATCACGCTCAATGTCATGATGTTTGCAAGAATCATCGCAATTGAATCCACCAAAACGCCGTACACCAGCCAAAGAAGAAGCGCGAATGAAACCACGCCAAATGAAGTCAAAGAGAGCCCCTCGTGGCGCTTGTGGACCCATACTTCGATGATCTGTGGAATCCAAGCAAAAATACCAATCACGCCAGCAAGAAGTCCGATTGCTTCAATCCACATAGCGGCCATGAACAAGCAGCGCCGGACCAACCCTCATGAGGCTTTTTCTTTGCTTGACGTTTCGTGAACCGCCCATTCTGCAGGCGGCTTTGAAACAAAAATACGTTCAACGTTGGCCCAATCCACCTCACGGCTCCGTTTTTCCCCAACCACATGCATGTTGAGGGTGAGCCCGAAGGGAACCTTCGCTTCGATGTTCTTGGATCCTCGGCTGAGGTGAACTTCAGTGGGGTTGTTTGAGAACAATGAGAACAATGATCGGCGTTGGGTGAGGTTTGCATTGACATCCGAGGTTCGTGCGGCGAACCATTCGTCAACATCCTTGCCAAGGCCAAGACCAAAGACATCACCTTTCAGCAATAATCCGCCGTTGAGATGTACCTCGTCCCAAGTGTTGAACCCCTCAAGCGTCTCAACGAGATCTTGGTTGAGTTCCCCCGGCTGGGTTGTTTCAAGCAATTTGATAAATCCGGCTTCATTCACCATTTCAGCCTTCAAGTCACTCGGAATTTCCGGCCATTCAAGGCGCTGATGAGTCATCGCCACGATCACTCGGAAGTCAAGTTCATCATCCCCCGTGAGGCCAAGACGTTTGTTGTGCAAGGCGGCGAGAAGGTCCGCCTTTCGAGCAATTCGGTCGGCCACACCGTCGTGGTTGTGCTGTGATCCATTGTTCCTGTTTTGAACGAAATGATGTTCCTTTGTAATCACAAACGAGCCAGCCCAATGCTTCTGTTCAACCACAAGCATCGTGTTTCCGCCTATGATGACCATATCGATTTCCCGTCGCCCTCCATCGGGGTCAGGAATCCGAACCGATTCGTAAATTTTCCAACCGTTCCTTCGCCCAGCAGCCCGGGAAAGTTTTGCTAAGCGTGTTTCAGCAAGATCTCCAGCTCTGTGGATTTCGTCGTGCGGAAACGACTTCCGCCGCGCCCGCCACCATTTCCACCGGATGCTGAAGGACATAACTCATTCACCTCAGAAGGCTGTCCACACTTTCGACGATAACGGTCGGACGCTGTTCAGCCCCTGTAGGAAGGGACTCCACATCTGCCATGGTCGCTTCTCCAGACAACACGAGCACACCTACACAGCCGGCGCGGGTCGCCATGGCAATGTCGGTATACAATCGGTCACCAACCATGGCACACTTTGCAGGATCAAGGCCCAACGCCTCAATCTTATGCAAAATCATTCCAGCGTTTGGCTTTCCTGTGATGTGAACAGGATCGACACCTGTTGTGACTTTGAGCATGGCAAGGTATGCGCCAACATCTGGCAGGCCCCCATCTGGCGATGGACACACCATGTCTGGATGACTTGCTACAAGAGGGACGCCAGCGTGCAAATAAATGCTACCAGTTGCAATTTTCTCATAATTGATTTCGGTATCGTAGCCGAGTACGACGTATTGTGGCGAAGCGGAACGGGTGGTAATGCCAACCTCTTCCATCATCTCACGCATGCCCTCAGTTCCAATGAGCCACGTTTCAGTGACTGCTTCTTTTTTGAGCCACGCCAAGAGATCGTGCGTTGAAAGCAACACATCTTCTTCGACAGCAGGAATTCCAAACTTTTCCAGCTTCTTGAGGTATTGCGTGACTGAACGGCTCGAGTTGTTTGAAAGGAAATACCGTGCGACCCCTTGCTCGTCGCATCGGTCTAGAAATTCCATAGCGCCGGAAATCAGTTCACCGCCAAGGTAAATTGTACCGTCGAGGTCAAGAAAAACCGCTTCAATACCGTCAAGTTTTGCATCCATACTCGCACCTCAAAAGAGCAACGTTTTCATCATGAACCAAGGTGAGTGAAGGTTTTCTTGTGCCTCTTTACTTGCGATCATTTCCGTCATCATCTCTTGCAAAGCAGGTTTCTTTTCTGCCTTTCCGACAAACCAATTGAGCAACCATGAACGGCGACTCAACTTTTGCATCCGATAGGAATTGATGAGTTCGGGTCCGAGCACCTTCCAAACTTCTTCTTGATATTCGAGGGGTGTCTTCCCGCCCAAAATATGATTTGCAGCCATTTCTCCTGTCACGAGTGCATTTCCAACGCCTTCACCTGAAAATGGGTCCACGAGGGACGCAGCGTCGCCGACCAACCGAACCCCGTTCATGCTCGAACGGCGTGGATTCATCTTGGATTTCTTTCGGGGTGAGCCAAATGGCAGTTGCCAGCCTTTTGCTGAACCTGGCACCATCTCGGCCTCAGCAAAGCGATCTTTGAACATTGGATGATTGGCAATGACATCGGCTTGAAGGGCTTTCAACTTCTTCTTCTGCTTGTCAAGCAGGCCCATCACCATGCCAATGCCAACGTTCACCACGTTATCGGACACAGGGAAGAGCCAGAAGTAGCCTGGAATAACCGTATCAACAAAGTGAATCTCGATGTCTCCACTCGCCGCTTCACAGCCCTTGACGTTGCGCCAATATTCTCGGTAGCCACCACAATAGTGGTCCCTGTCCATCATATCTTCATTGTAACTTGACTCGACAACGGATCTTGCCACTGGACATCGGTACCCTGCAGCACCGACTAATTCGCGGGTGTAGAAGGTGAATTCCTCTCCCTTTCTGCCACCGATTCGGACGATGACGCCAGCAGCATGCCGTGCGTCGCCACTGCCTTCACCTGGGTCCTCGCCCCCGTTGCCATCATCGAAAAGCACGGTTCGAACTTCCCCGCCTTGAATCACGGATCCGCCGGCCTCTCTGACCATGCCCTGGCACCGCTTGAAGAGCAGTGCGTCGAACTGAGCGCGCGGGAGCGAATAGCCAGCCTCAAGCTTCGCAACATCTTCTTCTGGGAGAGGAACGCGAACCTTGTTGCCCTTTGGTGATGAAAACAAAATACCGGTCACTCGGAAATGCGGCGTTGACTCTAAGTCGGCTTTTACTCCAAGCGTAGAGACGTGACTGAGGGACTTACCTCCAACAGCGTCACCACAGACCTTGTCACGCGGCCACACATCTTTCTCGATGAGCAACACCTTCTTTCCGGCCATTGCCAGATAGCCTGCTGCGGACGAACCACCAGGCCCTCCACCCACAACAATGGCGTCAAACGTTTCACCACTTTTTGGAGCGTCGCCAGTTTCGATTGGGTGTTCCCAGATACGCTCGGCAGCACCTGCATCCTTGGTCATGACCACCACACACCCCATTCACCCCTTGAGTGTTCGCGTTGTGGTTGCTGAAAAGACCCTGTCTGAACCGTCACCCTCATCCGTCGAATCATCGAGGCGAGTCCATGGCGGAGTCTGCTGTCGGGCATGGTGCTCAGTTGGCAACCACCTCCCTTGCCCCGAATCAACGAAAAAGAGCCATTGCGGCGCTCTTGGTCGTCACCTCGGTATGGGGTGCGACGTTCAGTTGGATGAAGCAGGCGCTTAACGAACTCCAACCGGAAATCGAGGCGTACGGGAGCAACAGAGTTGTTGGCGTTCTTGTTGCTGCGCGGTTTGCGATCGCAGCACTTGTGATGGTGATCTTCTTTCCAAAAGCAAGGGCTGCATTGCGGGACAAAGAACAATGGAAAGGCGGCGCATTGCTTGGCGGCGTCATGCT
>JAQXFM010000208.1 GCA_029250305.1 Candidatus Poseidoniaceae archaeon
CTTGCAATTTCCAACCATCAGTCACGTGAATGGCCAAAGTTGTGCTGGCAGCATCAAGTGTTGACGCCTTGAGGAACTTAGCGAGGTGAACTGCGTCAAAGACCGAACTAAAGTGGAGGGTCTGGCAACCAACTTCTTCGGCGAGTTCCACCGTGGTGTCGTTCGAACCAAGGTCCAAGAACACCACATCATCAGTGATTTCCCTCGCTCTGACAATCAATGAGACAACACGCAATTCAATGTCCTTTCCAACAAGGACAATGCGCAATGGTATGTCTGCCACACACCTCAAGCCGTGCGTTCTCCCTATCAACCCTCTCAAACAAAGGAGGCGGCAGAGCCCATTTCTCTCCAACCGCAATCAACGCCGAAGGCAAGGTCATGTTCTTGACCCCGAGGTGGCACGCAATGTCATGGAGAGCGGGTGGTCGGTTGGGGTCGTCGTGCCCGCCAAAAACGAAGCACCGTTCATTCGCAAGGTCATTGAAACCATTCCTGAACTGGTTGATTGCATCATTGTTGTCAATGACGGCTCGACGGATGCCACCCATGAAGAAATCAATGCTGCCAAAACCCATGCACAGGTCATTGAGATTCAACTGGATGGTCAAGGTGTGGGGGCGGCCATCGACGCTGGACACCAAGCCATGCTCGAGCAGTTTGAAGGCCCCTTTGTGAGCGTGGTGATGGCCGGCGATGGCCAAATGGATCCCGCAGACTTTGGTGCCATCATTGCCCCTGTGATTCTTGGCCATGCAGACCACGTCAAAGGCAACCGCTTTTCACACAGTGCGGGAACAGACAACATGCCTGCTCATCGCAAGGTGGCCAGTAAAATCCTCAGCATGGCCACCACACTTGCCGCAGGCCAATCCATTGAGGACCCGCAATGTGGCTACACGGCGACTTCGCATGAAGTGCTTCGCGAATGGAACTGGAACCGGTCTTGGAAGGGGTATGGATACCCGAACTTTTGGCTCATTCAATTAGCCAAAGGAGGATGGAGGGTGCTCGAAGTGCCTGTAAGGTCGGTGTATGGAAAGGAAACTTCCGGCATCAAGCGATTGAAGTTTTTCGCATCTGTGAGCACCATGATGGCTGTTGAACACCATCGTAGAAACTTCGGCTGGTTGTTCAATCGAAACGTGACGCCTCACACCTTGTTTGCATTCATTGCCTATGCCATTGGATGGATCAGTCTGCTGCCAATTATCAGCACTGACCTCGAGCGAGAAATGATCACAAGGGGCCTTCATCCAGTCTTCTTGACGATTGGTGCGTGGGCAGTGGCACACTTTTTTGATAGGACAGCAACAGCGATGGTACGGGAGTTGAGGTTGAATGCGAAGGCACGACAAGAGACGTAAGCCAAGAAAGGCACACGTGCGTCATATTTTGGTCGCTGATAAACCACAAGCGCGTCAACTTCTCGAAGAGATTCAAACTGCTAAACGGCCGTTGAAGGTGTTCAAGAAGTTAGCAAAGAAGCATTCCAACTGTTCAAGCGCAGCGAAGAAAGGCGACCTTGGTGAATTTGTCGAAGGTCAAATGGTGCAAGACTTCGAAGATGCAGTATGGGCAATGGAGCCGGAATCAATCCCGCAGTCCTTCATCAAAACACAATTCGGATACCACTTGTTGTGGGTCCATGAAATCATCCTACCGGAGTGAATTGACACCATTGCTGGTGGGCGATCCAGGATTTGAACCTGGGTCCAAGCGTCCCAAACGCCCGAGTATAGGCCAAGCTAACCCAATCGCCCTTGCATTCCGTCCCACGACATCCTACCTATGAAGTTCACTCAAGAAGCATCCACCGGCCTTCGGCCAATCGCACCAGCATTCCTTGGACCTCAGCTTGCTCAAGAACCTCATTTGCATCCAAATTGGAATGATTTTTGTTCAAAGTATGTTGGACAGACGCCACGGTAATGATGCCTTCATCGTTTTTCGAATCCTGAACCCAACCCCCCATCGTTCTAGAGGGTACTTCGTCATTGAAATCTGAAATCGGATCTTTGTCATTCATCTTCTTGCGGAGCATTTCACGCAGTTCTGGAGGCGTGTTCTGCAACGCCACTTCAATCTTCAAAGCCTCAGCAGAGCGCACGGTTTTGACCACCACCCCGTGTTCACCCAAGCGTTGACCGCAGTGCGGGCATGAGGCAGAAACACCACGTCGGCCGTGGCATGTCGAGCATGCAGGGCAACGAATGACATTGAAGCCAGCGTTGCTCATACCCCTCGTTCAGGTCGAAGGTCTTTCAAGACTTCTTCACAGAGAGAAATCTGTGTTTTGCTTCCGAGATCCAGGGCGAAGCGCTGGTGCGGCTGGGGCTTTGACATCAACTCGCTTTGGTGGAGTAGGGATGTCTGCTGCCTTCCGGGTTAAGCCGCCACGGACCTTTCCGGTGCCAGTCTTGGCGCCGAGTGAAAGAGAGTTCGGAAGAATGAGTGCGGCCATTGCCACACCGTAATGATCGTTCGCTGCAGTGACTTCATCCACAGCCACATCAAACGATTTGACTTCCAAATCACGGCTGGCCAGTCGACGTTGCAAGTTCCTTCGAAGCAACAAGGACGTTTCCTCATAATCCGATTCGGTGGAAATCGTGGCCACAACCGCACACGCATCGCCTTCGGGCGTTTCACATGCCGCCCAAGCAACACCAGCACAGGCAGTGGAACCGTTCCAAGCGTATGCAGTTGCGAGATGGCATTCAACGAGTGAGCCCATTGGAAGCGGCTGCGGCGCGGTGGCACCAAAACCAAGTGGAAGCATGGCACCCTTGACCTCGATGAGGCGAGCATCTCCTAGGCCCAGTTCGACCAAGCCTTGGTCATAAGCATCTTCTGCATTTTCGCCCCATGGGGCAACCGCAGTCATCAGCCATCCGGGGCAGGCTACCGAACTCGAACGGGCACCGTCATTCGCATACATGGTGTTGAGACAGACGCAACGGGTTCATGAACACCGTGGTTGTGCCATGTGCATGGCGATGAATTCCCGGGCGGTGTTGGCATTCGCCGCATTCGTGGTTGTTCTTGCCGCAGCCATCCTCAATGTGTTGCAAGGAGCAACAAGCCTCACGCTTGTGGTCATTGCAAGCAGCATCGTGCTCATTATTTTGATCTGGTTTTTGTTCGATGGAGAGAAAGAATCGGTCTCCGCTGGCTCCACGGCCATCAAGACTTCACAATCTATAGGAGCGATTACTGCAGACATGGAAGGAGACAATCCACCGGATGGTGAACTGCCTGACCCACTTGATGCGGGCTTTGATGTTCCGTTGCTGTGATCAGAGCAGACGAATCGTTTCCAAGTTCTTTGGAGCGTACGTTCTGCACTTGTACCGTTCACGGAGTGTGTGCCCAAGTTCGTTGCACTTGTGGTAATCGCCGTGATGGCAAATGATGTTTTTCGGCTTGGGTGACAACTGGTCGACGAAGTCAAGCAATTGGCGCCGGTCCGAGTGGCCAGAGAATCCGTCGATGGTCACCATTTCGCAACCAATCTTGACGATCTCAGTCTTGCCATTGATGACCATTGGGACCTCACCGAATCCTTTCTGGAGACGGCGACCCAGTGTTCCTTCTGCTTGGTAGCCAACGAAGCAGAGTGAGTTCCGGTCTTCATGCGCCCAGTGTCGGAAGTATTCCATCACAGGGCCACCGTTGAGCATACCAGAGGTTGCCAACACAATGCATGGCGAGTTGTCCATGATGATGCTTTCACGAAGTTCACGTCCTTTGACAGGTCGGAACCACTCGCTGGTGAATGGATTCTCGCCATCATCCTTGAGCAGGGATTTGCG
>JAQXFM010000256.1 GCA_029250305.1 Candidatus Poseidoniaceae archaeon
GTCCATCCCGATCAACCAGATTTGCTTCGTTCCCACGCTCACTTGTTAGCCAAGCTTGGCGATGCTGAAGCCGAGCGCGACGTGCTCCGCCTTGAGGCGTTGGGCGTTGACACTGCAGCAGATCGTTCCCTTCTATCTGGCCTCCGTGCTCGAGCAGGCTCACGCTCTGAGGCCCTCGAAGCCATAGAACAGGCGTTGGCCGCAGATCCAACCCAAGCACCCGATTGGCTCAGTTATGCACAACTTCTCAACGAAGAAGGCGAAACCGGAAAGGCGCACCAAGCTGTCGAAAGGTGCCTTGAGTTGGACCGTCAAAGCGGCGAAGCATGGGGCCTTCTCGCTCAACTTCTTGCACCTCACGGCAACCGTTCCAAAGAAGCACTCAAGGCAGCCACACACGCCGTCGCTCTGGATGCAGGTGGCACAGATTTGGTGTTCTTGAAGAGCGATTTGCAATTCACAGAAGGGAAGATTTCTGATGCGGAACAAACGCTCGAAAAAGCACTTCTCAAGGATCCTGCCAATGCAGAGTTGCGAGCCCGTATGGCGAGCCGTAAACTCATTGCAGGTGAGCACGAAGTCGCACAGAAGTTACTCGACGAAACGCCTTTTGGTATCGATCACGCCCTCTTACATGTTGTTGAAGGACGACTCCATCTCGTTCTATGCGATCGAGCAAGGGATGGGACTGGGCAAACGGATGCAACGTTGCTAGCGAACGCAGTCTCCGCTTTCGAAGGAGCGCTCAAACTCAATCGAGAACTGGGCGTGGCATGGCTCGGCCTTGCTCGCACAAAGCGGCTTTTGAAAGACCTCGAAGGTGCAACAGAAGACATCAACAGAGCCATGCGTCTGCTTCCTGACTCAGATCCATCAGCATCCATCGAAGCAGCCCTCCTCGCCGTTGAAATGGGTGACTTGCCAGGGGCCTCAAAGCACATCGATGCGGCTGATGTTCATGGAAATGCGGCCACTGTGGCCTATGTCCGTGGAAACATTGCTGTCGGCGAAGGGCGTTTCCAAAACGCCCTTGAGCACTTCAACGCAACCCTCCAGAGTGACCCTAACCACATTCGGGCACGCCTGAACCGCTGCTCGACATACCTTGTCCTGAATGAACCGACGAAGGCGCTTAAGGACAGTCAAATCCTAATTGATTTGGCTCCACATCTCATGCTTGCCTTCCTGCGAAGGTCAGAATCACTGCGCCATCTTGGCGAATGGTCACAAGCCCTCGATGACCTCAAATTTGTGCTTGAAACATCCCCTCACCACCATCAGGCACTCACTTCACTTGCGGAATGTTATGTGAAGCTCGAACGGCCTGAACGAGCCGAAACACCACTCAACGAAGCCATTCGCTTGCAACCGAATTACACACTAGCATGGTACCAACGTGGCATGATGTACCTTCACATTGGACGGAATGAAAACGCGTTGGAGGACTTCCAAGCCGCCGTTCGCTGCGACGTAAAGCACCTCGAATCACGTCTCAAAATTGCAGCCATT
>JAQXFM010000260.1 GCA_029250305.1 Candidatus Poseidoniaceae archaeon
CACCACTGCCCCTGACCGTCTTGAAATCTTGAGCCTCACCGACCGAGCGCTCGATGACGGAAGCGCACTCTTGCTGGACTTTGAGTTAAGTTCCGCAAGCGACGTTGGCTCGTACGAAGTGTATGCTGCAACGTGGTCATTCACAAGCGTAGGGCAAGGCACACTCGGTCCAAGCACGCCGATTGCAACGCTCGAACGAGCACCTGAACTCCCGCTCACAATCGACATAGTGGCTGGCGACACTCCGGTGATTCCTGGTCAAGAGATTTGGGCCGTTGTGGTGGTTCGTGACACCTCTGGAAACGCATTCACAACCGATTTGACCGCCGTGTCCTCCCAATCCATCGATGATGGTTACGATGCTTCAGGCTCGTACCTACCCGAGGTTTCTGGCATCAGTGCCACGTGGATTGAGGAAAGCAAGATTCTCGTCGAATGGTCTCCATCAACCGACCAACGGGTCCAAGGCTACCAAGTGTACATCGCCGAGGAGAGCTTTGATGCAATCTCGAGCGCGACAATGGTGGGCGATGAAATCGCCTCGAACTCATTCATCATCACGGTGGATCAATTCGCAGCGTTGACCAACGCTACATCGTGGTACATCGCAGTCACGCCGTTTGACGAACTCGTGAGCAAGGAAGCGGTCAATCCAATTCAACTGGGCGCTTTCCAAGCGAATGATGGCACAACTCCGGGCGACGATAACGCAAACGATGGAACTGATTTCTCATCACTGTTGACGACGCCAAATCTCTTGGCTGCTGGTCTGTTCGTTATGGCCATCTTCCTCTTCATCGCCGTGGTACGAACAAGAGGCAGTCAACAGCGAAAGGCGAAGTCGTGGGAACTCCAAGAAGCCACATGGGGATTGCAAGACGACCAAGGCTGGAACGATGGACCTGCTGCTGCCGCTCCACCTACTTCTCCACCACCAACAGCAGCGGCACCAACACCGCCAGCTCCGAACATGTATGCTCAACCAGCCACACAACAGGACATTTATGGCCGTCCAGCCTACCAACCCGCACAGCCGGTGATGCAACCGGTTCAGAACAATGAATTGCTCAACGAATTAGGTGCCGGAACTGCTCTACCACAGCAAACCAAAGCCATCGATACCTCGTTCCTTGATGATTTGCTCTGAGGGTTGACGATGTCCGAAGAAGTCGACGCAAGTCCTCGTGATTTGGTCTTCACCACGATGGTTTGGGATCAAGCACGGTGGATCGCTGACCTTGACGCACACCTTGAGCGGATGGAATCTCACGCCAAACGATTACGGATTCAGTGGCCAGCGGACATGAAACGATTGATCGCAGAAGCCATTGCTACGCTCGAATTCAATGATCAACATCCCACTTGCCAACCAAAGGGGCTTCTTCGATTGGAATTAGCCCGTGATGGTGGAATCGATGTACGACCGCGCCCCTTCTCAATTCGGAACGAAAGCGTTGAAGCAATCACGGTTCAAGCGCCTCGCTGGTCACCAAAAGTAAACGGAACGAAACATGGAGATTGGCAGCCTTACCGAGACGCAATGAAACATGCGGATCATGCTGGAACTGACTTGGCCCTGCTTGTTCATGAGTTCGCTATTGTCGACGGCGACCGGGCCACCCCAATCGTGTTTGATGAAGACAGCACTGCGTGGTTATCCAACGCTTCGGATGGAGGCGTCGCCGGCATTACAGCAGAAATCCTCGTACCTCTTCTCGAAGCACAGGGCATTCCTGTGCAAAGGGGGCGGTTGAACGAGCGATTGGTTGCACGAGCGATTGAAGTGATTGCCGTAGGAAGCGGGCTTGGAGTGGCACAAATCGAGTCCATCGATGGTGAAAAAATGAGCATAAATCACGGTTTTGCAATAAAATGTCAAAGTTTGCTAACCCAACACTATGAAAACGAGAACGCATGGAGTGATGTGGGGGCCTAACCATCGAAGAACTAATTCTCC
>JAQXFM010000277.1 GCA_029250305.1 Candidatus Poseidoniaceae archaeon
CGTGCGATGGTTCTCGTAATTCGTGAGAGCTTTGGCTACTTTATCGAATATCCAGCCATACACGGCAAGGACGATGAGGTTCGTCGCCGCACTCAGCACAATGTACTTTTTTTGCATCCACTGTTTCTCAAAGAAACCTTTCGTCGCGAGGATGGCTTCGTAGTCGAGCACCTCGACGTCGTCGCGGGCGCTTCTTGACATGACGATGTTGCGTCGGCCGGGGAGTGCCTTTGGTAGACTGTCCCATGTCTTTCGTCCCATGACGATGGTTTTCGACATCGTGACTTGCTTGAAGTGTTGCAAATCGCTGGATTGCCGCCATGGCAGGTCACCATCTTTTCCAATGGCGCCTTGTGTGTCGCATGCAAAAATCATTGTGAACATCGGAACGCCTCACACAGCAATTGGTGCAGAAATATGCGGGTGGTGTTCGTAGCCAACCACTTCGATGTCGTCGTAGGTGAATCCATCGATGGTCGTCACATCAGGGTTGAGTTTGAGTTGAGGGAGTGCCATCGGTTCTCGACTGATTTGCAGGTTGGCTTGCTCAAGGTGGTTGCTGTAGAGGTGTGCGTCACCCAGCGTGTGGACAAAGGCGCCAGGCTTGAGCCCGCAGACTTGCGCCATCATGTGGGTAAGCAACGCATAGGAGGCGATGTTGAACGGGACGCCAAGGAACACATCGGCGCTTCGTTGGTAGAGTTGGCAGTTGAGTTTGCCATTCGCCACATGGAATTGGAAGAAGGCGTGGCAGGGCATGAGCGCCATCGCATCCAGTTCACCAACATTCCAAGCTGAGACAATGATTCGACGGCTGTTTGGATTGTTCTTGATCATGTCAATCGCTTGCTCGACTTGGTCAATGATGCGACCGTCTTTTGCTTCCCAACGACGCCATTGTTTTCCGTAAACGGGTCCAAGGTCTCCATTCTCATCCGCCCAATCGTTCCAAATTCGTACGCCGTTCTCCTGTAGGTAGGCGACGTTGGTGTCGCCTTTCAAAAACCAAAGCAACTCATGGACGATGGACCGGAGGTGCAACTTCTTGGTGGTGACCATCGGGAAGCCCTTAGCGAGGTCAAACCTCATCTGATGGCCGAACACAGAAAGGGTCCCTGTACCTGTTCGGTCACCCTTCTGTTCCCCTTCATCGAGGATTCTCTGAATCAGTTCATGGTACTCTTGCATGGACTCACCACACCTTCGTTGGAACGGAGGCTTTTGAGGGTTCTTGATGCCCATGTTCAAAGAACCAAGAACAAATCGTCCTCGGAACATTCAGGCGCTTCAAGGTAGCGTTGAATTTGTTCGCCGCTGTATTGAGCCAAATGTTCCTCCATGGCCGGCTGAATCAAGTCGAGGTTCCAGCCACGGCAGACATACCATCGCCGGCCCATGGTCGCAAGGATTTGCAGTCCTTCCATTGGTTTGCCTTGCAGCAGGCATTTGTTTGACGCGTCAATTTCCGAGCGGTCTTGTTCTGTGTAATACACATGATCTTCGAGGTTGTATACGAGTGATTCTCGGGGAGCCTGTGCTTTCTTCCTCATTGTGATCGGCGTTTTGCAAGGGGGCCAACCCATGTTTCCAAGCAGCACAAGACTGACCATCGAATCTGTGGATGGTGTCAACACATCGGATTTTTGCCTTGCCACACAAACTGACTTTTCTGCCATCATGATGGTAAGGTGTGGATCGCCGCCGAGGATTCTGACTTTCATGGATTCAAAGATGTCGACGCTGATGCCCGGCGGGCCGTCATTCGAAACGAGAAACGGACGAGACGAGCGGGTGTCAATTGACCACACAGGTGACTCTTTGACGATGTCCATCAAGAGGCAGAGGCCTCTGAGTTCAGCAGCAATTTGTTGTTCACAGGCTCCTTCGAGTAAATTGAGGGGCCCAAGCGGGGTCGCTATAGGTTTCACCCAAGCACATCATTCGACATTAATTAAGCGATGAAATCAAGGTGCGCCCAATTCGTGCATGCTCTTCATCAATTGGTCGGTAAATTTCCGATACAATTGAGCCAACTGCGCCCTGATTTCATGGTCTTCGAGCGTTGCGATCTTCTCGAGGTCCTCGCTTGTGACGGCCCCACCGTGTTCGTGACCAAGCCACTCAAGCCATGTTACGCCCTTGCCGACGTTCATTGTGATCCTTCGGTAGAGGCGTGGCCACTTGTGCCGTTGCGGTTCCATGACATCCCGTGTGCCTTGCAGGGCGATTGGAACAACAACCGCGTGTGGATAGGAAGCAGCAAGTCGGGCGGCACCCGTTTTTCCGGGGAGCAGGAAGGGTGCTTCGGTGCGCTTTGAGCGCGTGCCTTCAGGGAAGATTCCCAAGGCTGCATCTGCTTCCAATACATCAGCAGCGTTGGACAATGCTTGTTCGCCACCTTTGTCTCGTTTCGTTTCAATTTGGCCGGTTGCTCGCATGAGCGTGCGCAGGGCAGCGTTTCTGAAGTGGCCGTCTTTGGCTAAGTAGCGAACGGGCCTTCGAGAGGAGGCGATGACCATGATTGGGTCAACATGGGAAAGGTGGTTGGCTGCAAGAATCACAGCGCCTTTTCGTGGAATGTGGTGCACGCCGGAAATCTTTGTGTTGGCCAGTGGGCGCATGAGGGGCGAGATGATCCATCGAAGGATACCGTAACTTGGTGTCTTTGGCATCTTGATGCCAGTGGTCGGAATGCGCCAATGCTGTTCAAGGGATTGCCATGCTGTTGCAAGGCCCTCGGCACGCTCCATGACCCATCGGGGCGCATAAGGGGACTTATGACTTACCGCACGATATTCGGCGCCACTCCTGTTTTTGTCTCACACAACTGAATGCAGGGCGTGTGCGAAGAATCAAAGCATCCCGGCATGAGGATGCTGCATGAACGAGGGCCCACTTTCCTCCTTTCATCGCATTCTCACAGCGAGTGTGCTGATGTGCTTGGTGAGTGTGACGTGGAGTCCAGTCGCCCTTGCAGACACGGCTTGGAAAGAAGACGGATGGCTCACCACGACGCTTGCCCAAGACCGGTTGGACCTTGGCGACGAGTTTGGTTGCTACGGCATGCTTGGCCTCTCATGGCAAGCAGACCCCGGTGCAGTTGCCCTTGAGTGCCGGAACTACATCGAAGGCCGCGTCAGCGCAAGCATGTGGGGTGACACGCCGATCTCCACCTACACTCCTGACGGGCTCACCATGTCGCAACACACCACGATTGCCGGTCAAGGCTTTGTGATTCATGGTGACGAAACAGGCCTCAGCACCACCGCTTGGCACAACGCCACCGATGAGCCAACCGACAAATGGGACTGGTACAACCTCGGGCGCCGAGGCGGCTCAATGGAGCAGTTAATCGGTTCAGTCGAAGAAGTTCAGGCAGCGGTTGAACAAGGTGGCCTCGTCAATTTGTATTGGATTGGTCGGGTCAACGACGCCACCATTCGCCATGACAGGGACATCAGCGCCTACCTTGAGCAGGCGCCAGATGTGTGGTTGACAACGTGGGGCCAAGCTTGGTCGTATTGGACCGTCGGTGAGTGCTATGAATTCAGCCATTCCGTCCGAACAGAAGGTGAGCAGTCCATTTTGACATTTGAGTCACTTGTCACAGAAGAATGCACGGGGTTGAACCCTGAAGCATGGAACGTTCCGATCACTTGGCGCATCGACCTAAACGGCGCAGCGGTTGATTCAGTGAGCGATGAAGCGGGCTTATTGGCGGACATCACAGGCGTTCGTAAGAGCGCTGAAGGATACGCACAAGCCGATGGTGAATACCTCCATCTTTCGTTGGTGAACGGCCACGCCGTCGAAGTGCGCTACAACGGCTCGGATGCGTACGACATCATTGGGCGTTCTTCATTCTTCAACAACCACTCCACTGCGGTCACCATTGCTGCCCATGAAACGCATGATTTGTTCAAATGGTCCAAGCGGTTTGTCGATGACGACCATCTTGTCTTTACCTGGCTTGTGGAGCCTCGAGAAGGGCTTGGTGAATCCTCATGGTTGCGCTATGCGGCTGTTGGTGTTGGTATCAGCACCATCGTTGCGATGATGTTTGTACTCAAGCGAGAGGGTCTCGGCCCGCTTGCAAATCGCAAGGAATGAACGGACTCTAAATCTGGTTGAGAATCAAAGATTATGTGGTTGCTCAAGGCGAGTGGCTTCTTTGAAAACGATTGGACTCAAGCGGTGTTATCGGCTCGGTTTAGCACCCATTCAAACAATGAATCGAGGCTCGGTCGCAGTGCAATCGCGTCCTTGGTGAGGGTGTATTCAACGGTTGCAGGTACGGTTGCGTAGGCCTTTCGATTGACCAATCCAGTGGCTTCGAGTTCCGCCAGGCGTCGCGCAATTGTGGTCGAAGATGAGTCAACTCGTTTCTTGATCTCTGAAAACCGCATTGGCGCTGGGTCGCAGTTCATGACGTACAAGATGTTGAGCATTTTCGATTTCGAAAGCATCACGAGAAGATGATCCACATGCGTTCGGGCTGATTCACACATGGCTTCCATTCGCTGCGATTGTGCTTGGCTCATGGCTTTTGTAAGTACCATTTTGTTATTAGGGGGCAGGTTACAACATTGTTACAAATAAACACCTTTGCCACTCTGTGGTTTATCTACCAAAGGACGAAGCCGCCGATATGACCGCACACCCAAATGGCAAAACCATGAAGACAATCAGCTTCGCAAAGCACGGAAAACCAACTGAACTGAAAAAAGTGGATGCTGCTTATCCTCACGGATTTGATGCTTCGAACAACGTCGTCATCAAAGTCCACGCAGCATCTGTGAACCCTGTTGACAAAGCGCTGCTCGCTGGCGATCTGAAAATGGTGCGCCCCGTTGCTGCCTTCCCTCACGTCATTTGCTACGATGTGGCAGGTGTTGTTGCTGAAGCCGATCAAGCTGGTACTTTCTCAGTGGGCCAACCTGTGTTTGCTCGACTCTTTGGAAATGCAAACGATGGAAAGAAAACACCGTGGTACCGTGGTGCAATGGCAGAATTCTGTGTTGCTGATGTGTCCAATGTGGTGGCAAAACCCGAGAACTTGACCTTTGAGGAAGCAGCATCCATTCCACTTGTCGGTATGACGGCGCTTCAAGTTCTGAAAACTTCAGGACTCAAAGAAGGCGATTCCATCTTCATTTCAGGGGGCGCCGGCGGCGTCGGTACAATGGCGATTCAACTCGCAAAGCATGTCTTCAAGGCAGGCTTGGTCGTTACTACGGCCTCCAAGGGAGAGAAGGAAAAGTTGTGCAAGAGCCTTGGTGCAGATGTTGTTCTGGATTACAAGAGCCAGAAGTTCGACGAAGTCTATGGTGGAAACGATGCAGACAAATTTGATGTGTGCTTCGACACGACGGCTGAAAGTCTTCACATGGCAGCAATCACCAAAAAAGGCGGACGAATTGTATCCATCGCTGGCATGCCAACCCTCGAAGAAATCCGCCGAATCGGTGGAACGGCTTGGATTCTCAAGCTCTTTTTGAAGCGCAAAGAAAAGCGCAAGGAATTCAAAGCGGCCGCGGCAGCCAACGCAAGTTGGACCTACCTTTTCCTTTCACCGAGTCAAGAAGATCTTTCGGCTCTTGCAAGCCACCTTGCGAGCGGTGCTGTGAAACCAGTGCTTGATGGCGTTTGGGACTTCCACTCCGAAGATTCCGAAGCCGGTTGGCAAGGGGCGTTCAATCGCTCGTTTTCAGGCCGTGCAAAAGGCAAGTGCGTGGTCAAGTTCGTCGCTTGATTGTGGATGGCACAACCCGTTTGGAACTTCCTGAAAGATCGCTTCCCCATGAGGGGTGTGAGGGTGCTGTGCTCTGAATCAAGGTCAGAGTGCATTGACCTAGTGAGTTGCATGAATCATTGACTCATCCAGAAATTATGTGTGTGAGTCACAGGCCCGCTTATTGATTTATCAGCGATGTATCGAAGGTTTTCCTCTTGTTCGGTGACGATGTCACCGTTCATGATGGTCAACTGAATGCGACACCCTTCGCTGCAAATGTCGGCTCCATTTTCGCTGAAGGTAATCAGTTCATCAGCGTTCCATACGCCGTCTTCAACAGATTCTGTGATGAGGCAATCACCGGGTGAATCTGAAGCGAGCCTGCATTCGAATGTGGGGCTGCTTTCGTTCTCAACATCGCCAACGATCATCCGGAACCTGTAATGTTCGCCTCCGTCCTGTGCCGCCGTGCCATCATTGAACTTAATCGGCGATGTGCTGTTGATGAGGATCAATTGGACAATCATATCATCCACCTCTTCTGTTCCTGTACCAAGTGTGTCGAGGTCATATGTCCCCTCATGAACACCGCCGAACGGTAGCAGGTCGCTTACACATCCAGCAAACACCATCGATGCAATCATCAACGTCATTGTCAAATTCTTCACAGTCATATTTCTCCCTGGTGAAACGCTGGATTAGTCTTTTCGATTTGATTCACGACCCGTGACACAATCCATCACCCCTTGCTGCAATTCAAACCACGGCCCCTTTGGCCGCCTGTCTATGCAGATGCTCAACCCTTTTTGTTTCCAAATTATATTGCCAAGAGTTTCATGTAGGTCGTTCACGAGGTTGATTGCATGGTTCGAATCACAGCGTTGATGTTGACTGTTTTGTTTGTCATGTTGCCTCTCGCAGGCTGCTTGTCGAACGACGAAAGAGAGGATGTAGGTGACGAGGATACGAACACTCTCGACGCCGTCACAAGGTTGGAAATGCAGATCGAAGACAGGAATCGGCAAATCGAAACGCTTGAGGCAATCCAACGGGATTACGAGCGTGATGTTGCGCTCATGGCCGATGTGTTTCGAACCAATTTGAGCGATCGTGCTCTCACTGGATTGAACCTCTCGGGCGTAGATCTCAGCCACGCCATCTTGCGCGGTGTGAACTTGTCACATACCAATTTGAGCGGTGCCGACTTGACGGGCGCAGACCTCAGGTTTGCAATTTTGAACCATACAGACTTGAGAGGAGCGGTGTTGACAGGCGTGAAAACGGGGGGCATGGTTGGATGCGAAACTACCCTTCTATCCAGCGGTACTTGTATGCATGGCGTGATAATTTCTTGGCAGGGTGTGGATCTAAGCGGCGTCGACCTTTCGGGTCTTGATTTGAGCGGAAAGAATTTCCATGACGGGATTTATGTAGGCACGAATTTCACTCAAGGTGTGCTTTACGGAGCGTACTTTTACGGCGCAAACCTCGAGAATGCTGTCTTTGATGGAGCCAACCTCAACGGTGCCTACTTCACCGATGGGGGTCGTTTGACGAACGCAAGTTTAGTCGATGCAAACCTGCGTTATACTCACTTTTACAGGGCTGATTTAACGGGTGCCAACTTGACCGGGGCGGACCTGACAGACGCTGACTTTCGCCAGGCCAACTTGGACTACGTCATTTGGGGGAATACGATTTGTCCAGACGGAACCGTTTCCGATGATAACGGGGGGACATGTGAGAACAACCTGATTGAACCGGTCCAGTATCCCGATGAATGAACTCGGTCACAGTTGTTGAACGAGGGAACCCCTTGCGCTTGGCTGGTCGTTCCCACACTGTTCATCTTCGTTTTTTTCGAACAATGTTGCTCTGTCACCAAGGTCAACGTTCATGAAACGTATAAACCAAGTTCACGGGTGGCATTGTCATGGACAACTTCGAGTATCTCACCGTCTCGTATGTTCTCATTACCGGCATCGGGATGTCTCGGTTGTTTGTATCGCTGGGAACGATTGTCGAAGAGAGAGCCGTCTTGGAAGGCGAAGATCGGCCGCAGTTTCACTGGATGTTGACGACGTGGATTCTGTTGCTCATAGCCATTATCTCGTTGTCTTGGCATGCCTTCTACAAGTGGAACCTTGCGTATGAAGATCCGCAATCCCAACTTTCCCCATTCTCCACCCTCGCCTTGACGTTGCTTGCTGGTTGCTTCTACATTCTCATGGAATTGCTGTCTCCCGAAGCTTCCGAAGATGGGAAAATCGACATGGAACGCCACTTTCTATTGATTCGTCCACACATTGCACGCTGGGTGACTGCTTCGATGCTGGCCATGATTTTAGTCTTCTTGACATTCAGTCACGATGTCACAGGGAGTTTCACTGAAGTGTATCGCACCAGTACCGCAGCACAACTCGGTTTGGTCGTGAACATTGGTTGGATTCTCCTGGTCACACCGTTGTACTTACCTGCCCAGCAATGGCGAGATTTAGCGGTGGTGTTGACCGGTTTTGGAATGGTCGTGGGCATGACATTGGGTACGCCAAGCTACTCCTTGATTCAGGACGATCCCGATCTTGACGGTGTCCTCAACAACGATCTTTGTGAGGATTCAGACCTCTGGTTTTGGGAAGAAGTGAATCAATTTGGATGCTCCTTTTCCCAGTTAGACATGAACAGCAACGGTGTGATTGATGACGACAGTGATGGTGTGTACGATCGATTTGATGATTGCCCGAACACTGCAGCAGGAGATACTGTTAATGACGATGGATGCTCCATTCCGACGGGTGGTTAGATGGACGTAGGTGATGTATTTCTCTTTCTCCACATCGTTTGTGGCAGCCTCGCTCTTCTGACGGCAGGTCTTGCCTTCATGACACAAAAAGGTCCTAAATTTCACGCAAAAGTCGGGCGTTTTTACGCCCTTGCTATGATGGGCGTCGGTCTTACTGCGGGTGGATTGTGGTTGTTGGGCAGTACAGATTTCCTTCTTTTTGTGGCCTTTTTTTCAACCTACATGGTTCTCGTCGGTTGGAGGCTCGGGCACAACAGGAAAGGAGCGGTGGCAAAGGTCGATCAGTTCCTTATTGGCATGGGCGCCGTTGGCACGATTGGCCTTCTCGTCATCTCGATTGACATTGCATTCCTTGGGAGTGGCCCTTGGGACGAAGGAGCAAGTTTCGCCATTGTACCATTCGTGTTTGCATGTATCTGTGGCGCACTGACCTACTTCCAACGCCTTTCTTTGGGGAACGGCGTTGCTCCCCGTGGCAAGGACCGAATCAGACTTCATGGCCTCTTTATGGGCGCAGGTACCATTTCAACCGTCACAGCCTTCTCGGTGACGGCGATCAGTGGCGGGATTGTCATCTGGCTTTTGCCAACCGTGATTGGAACGCCGTTGATTGGATGGAATCTATCGGGCCTTCGAAGTGGGCGCGTACAAATCCCAAACGGTTCAGAATCTGCCGAGATCGCTCTCGATTCTCTTTCGTGAGATGCATGTCGGAGCGGTAACAACTGTAATGGCCAGCGTAACATCCATTCCACTCAACCTTCACTTGCCGTTCTGTGCAGCAGGATTGATCCAAGAAGGACTCTTTATTCATTCGCTAATTCTACATTCATCATGGTGAATTGTGCGCCAAGAACTCCAAGTAGTAAAATTGCAAAGACGGTCGGACGAGGGAAACCAAACTCTCCAAACCCGATAAGTAAACCAATTTCCATCACGATCAATCCTGCCACATAACAGACCAATGCTACCAATGATGTGTGCCATCGGTACGTGTAAGAACGGTATGCCATTTCCTGACCAACTTCGAGTGCTCCAGAATCTTCCATGTGAATGACGACTCTGAACACCAAATGTGCAATTTGTACAACGATTGCAATGAGGATGAAAATCATGAATATGATGCCAAACATAGCCAGGAAAGAATCTTCTTCAAAGAAATTAAACCACCCGCTTTTAGCACTGAATCCAAAGAAGGATACTTCCAAGCCAAATGGACCAGCACTTAGAACGTCCTCAAAGACAATTGAAATCCAACCTGTGAATGCACCAATGAGCAACATCAATCCTCCTGCGCCATGGAGGGCATGCGAAGCAAGCTTGCTACCACTCATTGGCTCAGAATACACATCTTCCCTCCCTCTCGCTTGCGGTGTTTCCCCCCACTCAAATTCTCCTTCACAGTACGGACATTGGAATTCACCAAATGCATCATCATCCAATTCAATTTCTTCTTCACAATGAGGACATTGAATTAGAACCATACTGTATCCTGAAACTGCGAGATGATAAGAGTTGAGCCGGATTAAACGTTTTATGAGTAAATCAATGGGTTTCTGCTTGAGCCCATTAGTTTGTTGAATCCTAACTTATCGGGTTGCAGTACGCCCTTTCATAGGCTAGCGTAGTTGATGGAT
>JAQXFM010000292.1 GCA_029250305.1 Candidatus Poseidoniaceae archaeon
ACAAGTGGAAGCACGTGGTTGACATCGATGCCAAATGGAATCAACGCGATGGTGCCGAGTGGATCGAGTTCACCAGGAACGACTTCGGCTCGGCCTGCTGCTTCTGCTTGAGCTTCAAGCGCCAACAACACACGGTCGAACCCAAGACCAAATCCACACGATGGGTCGAGGTCAGGCAGACCAAACAGGTGCAGCAATTTGTAGGAACCACCGCCAAGGACTTGCCCTTCGCCGCCCATTGCTGGAACCTTGACTTCGAACACCATGCCGGTGTAGTAGTCCAACCCCCGAGCGACCGTCAAATCAACAGCGAGTGAAGGTGGTGTGGGTGCCAAGTGTGCCACGGCATCCAACGTCGTTTGGAGTTCGTCCAATGCTTCGAGAGAGACTCCAGTGAGGGAGGCAAGGATTTCACGCGCCGGCCCAAGTGTTTCTGCCCCGCCTTCCAAATCAGCAAGCGCACGCAGCGGTGCGGTGTGAGCAGGGTCGATGCCGTTTGCTTCGAACAGGGCTGCCAAACCAGCATCATCGCCCTTGTCGAGGAAGCGCATGGCACCTGCTACCGGTGGTTCATTGGCGCCTTCTGGCGTTTCTGAAGAAAGACCGAGTCCAGTGAGCGCTCCTTTGAGAATCCCAACGTGACCAATCCGAATTTCCCAATCGGTGAGCCCGCAAGCATCGAGCATGTCGATGGCCAAAGCGATGACTTCGGCTTCAGCAAGCGGTCCTGAAGCACCGATCAGTTCCACGCCGTATTGGAAGAATTCACGGTAGCGACCTTTCTTGAATTCCTCATAGCGGTAGCACTGGCCGTAATAGGACAGGCGCAAGGGTTTGGTGTCGTTGCGCATTTCTTCAGCGATCATTCGCATGACAGGCGCAGTCAGTTCTGGTCGGAGCGTGAGCGGGCGGCCTCCTTTGTCTTCAAAGGCGTACAATTGGCTAATGACGCCGGGCCCAGATTTGGCAGTGAACAAATCAAGCGACTCGAAGACCGGGGTTTGCACCCGCTTGAAGCCGTGACGGCGGGAGCGCTCTTCCAAGAGTTGCTCAAACGCAAGGCGGCGCGCCATCACCTGCGGGGTGAAGTCGCGAGTACCACGTGGGCGTTGCACCATGCCTCATGCCACTCGCTAACCGTTCATCACCCCTTCGCCTTGAATGCAGGTGAAAAGGCGTGTTCATTCCTCTTCATCAGGAATGGAAGTCCACTCAACATCCCATTCATTGGGATCGGCTTCTTGCTGTTCGTGTTCCCATTGAATCACATCCTCTTGTTCAGCCGCAGGTGGCGTGATGTCGGCCTCAAGGGCTGCTAAATCCGGAGCTTCTGGAAGGCCTGCAGTCGCCAGAGCGCCAAGGTCGGGTGCTTCGGGTAATTCGGGATGTGGCGTCTCTTCAACATCGTCTGCTTTGGCGAGTTGGTCGAGTTTTTCCACCAGTGTCCAATCAGGCTCACTGACTTCAGTCGCCGGCGCAGGCACAACGCCAAGGTCTTGGCGCACTTCAATTGGAGCCGATGCGAACAGGAGATCTCGGTCGTCTTCGGTCTCGAGGTCTGCCTCGTCAAGATGAGTGGCTTCTTTTGGCGCTTCCACACTGCCTTCGAAGGATACATGGCTTGTTTCTGTGGTGGTGACAGCCGTGGTGCCAAAAGCTTCCAAAGCGTTGTTGAGCGCACCGACGGTCGGTGGTTGCGCTCGTTGAGTCTGCTCTGCCTTTTTTCGCAGATAGAGCGCTTGCTCTTCCATCTGAGCTTTTTCTTCTGCCATCTGTGCTTCAACGGCGCGCCACATTTGCTGTTCCTGCTTTTTCTTGGCGAGTTCTTCTTCGCGCTCCAACTGAGCATCACTTGGCTGATCATAGCGCCGCCAAAACCACCACACAATCCCAATGAACAGGACTGAGACAACAAAGCCAATGATGAGCGTTTCAACGAGGTCTTCCACCCGCTCACTTCCTTCATCAAGCGTTATTTCCAGGCGTCAAATGCTCAAACCCTGGTGCAACGTCGCCACGTGCGACGACCAAGTCATCATCGCCGCCCGGCAAGGTGCTGATGTCCACTTCTGCACCTGCTGGAATGTTTCGATACAAGGGTCGTTGAACAAGGAACTTGTTGAAACTGATGAACAAAGCAGCAATGACACCCCAGAACAAGAGAATGATCGAAAGTCCCTTTGGATTGGCTGGGTCCCACACATCGGGCGTGTTGGCAATCATGTCTGCGAAGTAAGAAATCATCAGAACGGAGAACAGAATCGGGAAAGCCAAGTACATCAGCAAATCCCACCATCGGCCCACTTCGATGTCGTTGTCGCCAGTGTTGATGAAATCATCACGG
>JAQXFM010000311.1 GCA_029250305.1 Candidatus Poseidoniaceae archaeon
TACCACCCATGCAGATGTGAAGGAATTGAAAGATGTGTTTGATCTTCAACCGAACACGAACCTCAAAGATGGAATTGCACACTTTGTTGAATGGTACCTTGAGTACCATGGCCGAGACGAAAGCAATTGAGGCACAGAGTCTCCTCTCATCAAGAAAGATATGACCCCGAAGGAGCCCCCATGCTTGCCACTGTGGGCGAACTGTGTCGAATCAAACAACGCCGTGAGCAGCCATTGCCTCAGCGATCTTGAGGAAGCCTGCAACGTTTGCGCCAAACACGTAATCGCCTGGTCGACCGTACTTCTCAGCGGTCTCTGCAGCGTTCTTGTGAATGTTGACCATGATGTTGTCGAGCTTTGCATCGACTTCTTCACGGGTCCAGCCATAGCGGAGGGAGTTCTGTGACATTTCCAAACCAGAAGTTGCGACGCCACCAGCGTTGCTTGCCTTTCCAGGGGCGAACATGATGCCGTTTTTCTGGAAAACTTCGACAGCCTCTGGTGTGCATGGCATGTTTGCGCCTTCTGCAACTGCCATGACGTTGTTGTCAACGAGCATTTGTGCTTCAGCACCGTTGATTTCGTTTTGTGTTGCGCATGGAAGTGCAACATCGACGTTAACGCCCCAAAGTCCGTTCGAGGAAGGTTCTGGTGCGGATGCGGTGAAGGTTGCGCTGCTGAATTCAGCTGCGTATTCAGAGATGCGTCCACGTCGGTTGTTCTTGAGGTCCATGATCCAAGCAAGTTTTGCTCGGTCAATGCCTTCGGAGTCGTGAATGAAACCGCTGGAGTCGGACATGGTCACTGGCTTGCCACCGAGGTCGAGGACCTTCTCGCATGCGAACTGAGCGACGTTTCCTGAGCCAGAGATCGAGACGGTTGCGCCGTCGAACGACTTGCCTTGTGCAGCGAGCATTTCACGAGCGAAGTACACAAGACCGTAGCCTGTTGCTTCTGGACGGATGAGTGAACCACCGTAGGAAATCCCCTTGCCAGTCAGCACGCCAGCCTGGAATTCGTTCTGGAGTTTCTTGTACATACCGAACATGTAACCGATTTCACGACCGCCAACACCGATGTCACCAGCAGGGACGTCGCAGTTGTGGCCAATGTGTCGCCAGAGTTCCATCATGAAGGATTGGCAGAAGCGCATGACTTCACCATCAGACTTGCCTTTCGGGTTGAAGTCGGCTCCACCCTTGCCACCGCCCATAGGAAGGCCGGTCAAGGAATTCTTGAAAATTTGCTCGAAAGCAAGGAACTTGAGGATGGATGCGTTCACGCTTGGGTGGAATCGAAGGCCGCCCTTGTAAGGACCAATTGCGCCATTGAATTGAATTCGGAAGCCACGGTTGACTTGGATTGCACCAGCGTCATCGACCCATGGGACACGGAAGTGAATCAAGCGCTCTGGCTCGACAATTCGCTCCACGATGCTGCGGTATTCTGGGTGTTGCTCAATCACTGGTTCGAGCGATTCAAGAACTTCCCAAACAGCTTGGTGAAATTCAGGTTGGTTTGGGTCCCGGGCGACCACTGCTTCATAGATGTCTTTTGTTGCACTCATAAAATCACGTATACAAGGTATGTATTGCTCTTGGCGAATTGCAGACCCTTTCTAAGCATTCCCACGGCATGGGCTCACCACAGAGCCTTTCCTTGCGTAAAACGACGACGTTCAGTATGGGCACACTGTGTTAAATCGATTCAAGCGTTCAATGCGGCGATTGCCTTCCTCATCGACTTCTGCCATGCCCCGAATTGCTTCTTCAATCATGGTGTGCTGATCAGATTGGATACCGATGATGGTGCGCAGCGAGTTCAACATCGACCACTCATCTTCTGTAATGACTTCGTCATCTAAAGCGGCGATAAGAGCGGTTTGGTATGTGGTGACATCACCCATGCGATGCCCAGAATAGTCTTCTTCGAGTTCGTCGAATGGATTGCGTGCTTCGCCCCTGGCCACAGAAAGGCATTCGGCAGTGTCGCTCGGACGAACACCAAGGGCATGAGCCAGGACCCGAAGGATCTGTGCTTCATCATCGGTGATGATTTCATCGCCCAATGCTTCGTTCAATGTTCGCAAATAAAGGTACAACCCACGGGATGGTTCGAGTGCCATGTTTCGACCAGAGGGTGGCGGTATTTAGAGACATAACGAGCCATGGTTGTGTCGATTCGGCGTATACAGAAAAATAACACTCATCGTGTTCGATTCGAACCTTTTTCAGAGATAAACGGGCCACTGAGAAGAGAACGCCCCCGCACGTAAGCGTAATCAAATGTGATACATATTGTCATCAAAACGAATATGTTTATATGTTGCATTGTATAGCACAGAATACAGGAGACCCCAACGATGACCGCACCTAGCAACCTCGTTTCC
>JAQXFM010000316.1 GCA_029250305.1 Candidatus Poseidoniaceae archaeon
ATGAGTTCGCAGGTTCGAATCCTGCCCTCTGCACTCTAACGCCACACTGCGAGCCATTTTATCTTCATGACGGCCAAAATTCGTGGAAATCGCCACTGTCCCCCCCCATCAAGCATGACAGTTAAAACCACGAAGGGCAAGGCGATATCATGGGTTCATCGAGAGGACGGCGGTCGTACAAACCCCGTGGGCGAAGAAGCGGAGGGCGTTCTTCCGGCACTTCTTCACCTCACCGCCGCCATTTTCGGCCACGCATGGGCCGTTCAAGCGCGTTCAATCGGTTTCGCTCGCCCCGCCACCATCGGAATCACGGAGCGTACATTCCTGTCAACAGTCCGCATGGGCGAGGTCCGATTCCACAAGGCGATGGGACGTGGTATGATCCAGAAACCGGCGAATACTTTCGAAAAGAGTCCCTCGGAGAGATGTTGAAGCGGTGGTTTAGCTTCTTTTCACCGGGTTCGAAATAATCACGCTTCGTCTTCAAAGACGGAGTTTCGAGCACGCTGCATAGCCTCGTCACTCGTGAACCAGAACGTCGGTGTTTCGCCGAGGTCGGCATCCCATCGTTGAACTGCACGAGCAAACATTTCACCTTCCGTGTATATTTCACACCACTTGAGGTACCAATCTGCTTGGGCAATCATTGCCTCATCGCCTGCTGAGGTTCTCTTCAGCGTTTCTGCTTGTAATGCAATCATCATGGCCCAGTTCGGAGACAAGGCATAGGTGACATACGGGTTGCGTTCCATATCGACGCTGCGCCATTCTGTCCAAAGAGAGAAGACTTGGTCATACAAGTAACCGACCAGCAAAACCGCGAACATAACCGACATGAAAATGACGGTTAAGCCAAAGTAGGTTGATGGGATGTTTGCAATCGAATCGGAAAAACAGAAGCCTGCATCACACTGTGAGGAAAATCGCCACGATACATAGGGCCACACGAGCAAGGTGATGGTTGTGCCCCAAAGCAGGAGACTAACAACTGCTTGGCTCATTTGCATTCTCCAATATTGGCGCATCACCCACTTTCGGAGAATTGAGGTGCTTTCTGTACCATCAGCCATAGTATCGGATTCATGCACAGGCCGACCCTTCAAGAACTCCACCTATGGTTTGGGTGGAAAGAACGTTGGTTTATTCAATATTTGATAGCGGTGCCGTATGCGAGGACTTCAACCCCAGTGGTCTTGTCCTTGGCGCCCTGGATTTTCCTGAGGGTGGTGGTCTCTAATCTGATATTGATCACTTCATCATACCCATTCGCAGCAGCCTCTTCACGCAAGCGTTGTTGTGCCTCACGCCTCGACCAATCGACGACTTTTGTGAACACATTGATTTCACCACCAAAGAGTGATAAAATACCGCCAACGAGTGATTGAATCCAACTCGGCGACATGACGACATTGGTCATCAGCACTTGATACTCTTTCACTTCCTTTCCAGAAAGTGGTTTACTTAGGGTGCTCAGTACGTCACCTTTCTTTGCAAAGGCTTGTTCGCGCTGAAGTAATTCCTGTTTCTTCTTAGGCTGATACATTGCCGTACCAATCCCACTTACCAGCCAAGGAAGGAGCGGGACTAGAAGAGAAAGAACAACATACAACACAACCAAGCGAATCACCTCATTGGACGACGACGGCCGTGCCATATGCGAGTAATTCGGCTGCCCCACCTGCAACGGAGGATGTTGCAAACCGGACGTTCACAACTGCGTTTGCTCCACGAGCCTGTGCATCGACAAGCATTCTGTACAGGGCTTCGTTTCGTGATTCTTGAAGCAACTCTGTGTACGCTTTCAACTCTCCACCAACCATGTTTTTCAGTCCAGCGCCGATGTCTTTGAAGACATTCTTTGCTCGAACTGTTGAACCGGTGACAACGCCCATCATCTGAGTAATGGTCATGCCTGGAATTGTTTCGGTGTTGGAGAACGGGATATTTACTTGAGGCTGCATGAATTGTTCACAAATGGGACCAGTAATTCAATCTTTAGGCGGTGGTTGGAGAGAAGAAGATGGAGGGGGGTGGTAGAGATGAAACCCGCTCTCCTCAAGATGCTTGGGTTGGCTGTTGACTGCGCATGTGATCAACACTGCGAGAACAGTAAGGTTGCACGCCAGCGTTCCCCCGATGCTTGCTGCAACTTGATAGGTGCCCGACACTGCTTCCTCGGGGAAAAACTGAGCTAAATCACTCATGAGAGCGTTGTATCGTAGGGTGGAGTAAATGTTGGAACTGGTTGAGAAAAGAAGCCAAACATAAGCGAGTTTGAATCCGTTTGGGTTTTGCCGGGCAAGCAAGATCATGGCCCCAATGCCGACAAGGGTAACCCCTGCAAACAAAGTGAGTTGCAGTGGTACTTCTTCTTCCATTTCATACAGAAGCGTTTGCGTCAATTGCTGTAATTCCCACTGTTCGTTTGATTCATTCCAACCATCTTGCTCTTCTTTGCTTCCATTGGCAGGGTACTCACCGGGGTCTTCAGCCCAGGTATATTCTGTAGCGATGTAATCATACGGAATGAGGGCAAGGGCAAGCGCCCCTAAAGCAGCAAGTGCCACCATGATGCCCAAGAAAATCGCAACACCCCACGACCACCACGGCGACGGGTTTAGGTCAATGATCGGGGGCGATGGGGCGTAGGGTTGTTCCATGCATTATCCCTCTAGAGAGTGATCCGTTCGTATTGATATTAACTTTCTGTGGGCCGTTAGCTTTCCATCTTCTTTGAAAGGTTCAAGAAGCGGTCACAAGCACGCACCTGCATGGGAACGGCCGTTATTACTGGAGCAAACAGGGGACTTGGTGCAGAATGGGTGGCGCAATTGATCGAGCAAGGTTGGACTGTGTATGCTGGGTACCGAAGCGACAAGGGCCGCCTTGATTCGTTGGCCTGTGATGCATTGTCGACACACCAATTGGATGTGCAAGACCGAGCGTCTGTTCAAACGTTTGCAGATGCTGCGCCCGCCAACATCGACTTGCTCGTCAACAACGCAGGTGTCGCGGATGGACGATGGAGAAACATATCGGAAATCGATGATGCATGGGCGCTTGAAGTCATCGACATCAACGCACTCGGCCCGGTTCGGGTTGTCCAAGCCCTCTATGAGAAAATGAGCCATAACAGCTTGACCAAGGTCGCCATGGTAAGCAGTTTGATGGCATCGATTGATGATTGTCACATGGGGCGTTCCTATGCCTACAGAGCCAGTAAAACGGCACTCAATATGTTCACAGTGGCTATGAAAAAAGAAGCCATTGAAGACCAAATCAGTTTTGTTATTTTGCACCCGGGTTGGGTCAAAACAAGCATGGGAGGCGACAGGGCCCCTGTTGAAATTCCAGCGAGCGTTGAAGGAATGCGTAACGTTGTCGATTCTTTAACCCTTGAAACAAGTGGACGGTTCATTCAATACGACGGAGAACTGTTGCCTTGGTGAACGCTTTGCGTTGAATAGAAGTATGCAATGGAACTAGAGGGAATCATATGGAAGATGCGAAGCCATTGATGACCGTTGTGAAATCGCGAATGGTCGATGAAGCAAACCCCCCACTTGAGCCAGGAGAACAAGCCCTGCTCGACACATTGTCGATGTTGTGTTCCTTTCACACGACTGAAGATTTAGCGAGTTTCCTTTGTTCACCAATGTTTCAGAGACTCGTTGGCAACCGCCCTCCCTTTGTTGTCTTTGAAATCGGCATCTACCTCGATCACACCAAAACAATCGAACTCATTGCCTCAGAAGATGGGATCGTTCTCGCTGATGCAAGCGCATCTGGCGCCTTTCCAGGAAATATTCACACGATTACGGATGAGAAAGACGCTGCAAAACAACTCACGCATTGGCATCGAACCGTGTACACTGACAGCGGAAGATTTGACTGAATTCACTCAGTAAAACAACGAGCAGCATGTCAACGAGCCATCTGCTTCACGGATTTGGCTCATGTCGAGAACGACGGGCTCGAGCCCCAACGACTTGATTGCATCAAGGACCGCTGGATAGCCATCTGCAACAAGGACCTGCCCGTTTGGCAACCCAATCGTGTTGCACCCATAGGCTTCCTCTTTCGGCATCCACCTAACTTCACAACCTTCAGGGAGTTCACCGAAGGCATCCTCAGGAAGATATCCTTCCGGGGCGAGGATGACTGAGTCGGTTGGCGTGGAGCTGATGCTTGTGAGGTGAAGGGCATGCCCAGGTATCTCGATCACACGAAGGTTGTGACCAAGATGGGTCAAAAGATCCCGTAGTTCTTCGATTCCAGCATCGTTTGTCCTCGATGATCGACCGACGAAAAACAGATCCCCGAGGCGGATGATGTCGCCTCCGTCCATTCGCGCCTCTCCGTCCATGCGGCACACTTGGGTTCCGGAAAGTTGGCGGGTTACGAACTCTGCAATTGGGGGTTGTTCTGGGACCCGAGAGGGGTGACCTGGAACTGGAAGGAGAACGTGTCCGTCAATCACAACGGCTTGGTCTTCGACGAAAATTGAATCTGGCAATTGATCATCGGAGGGAAGGACTGTGACTTCCACGCCTGCATTGAGGAGTGCTTCTCGGTATGCCAAATGTTGCGCTTTGGCTTGGTCCAAGTCAGTCGGCCCTGTGCCGAAGAATTTGGCAATTGCTTGGTCAAAGGAAGAGGGGATTGCCCGGGTGAGAGCCCGGCCCTTCTGGTCCAAACGAACCGTTGCCATGTCTAAACCGGACGACTGTCTCCCCTTAACCGTTCGCCTGTTCTAGGAATTCGATTTCCGGGGTCCGGAAGTCTTATTTTTATCTACGTTCAAAAATACATGAAGTCTGCGGCCGTTGGGTTCAACAACGAAAGGGGTCACGGAAGTTCATGGGTCCACACCATGCACGTGCTGGTTTGCTTGTTTTATTGATGTTCACAGCCCTATTTGCAGGGTGCATGGGTGAAAACAGCGGCGAAGGTTTGCCTGACGGAAGTGACCTCACCGTCACACCTGAAGTCATACCTGGTGGCGAATGGACAACCATTGTGCTCTCCGCTTCAAGAGACATGAGCGTTTTCATTCCTTACTTCGTTCAGGACCCGGGTTCAATGCGCGCACAAAACAGCACCGTGCTCGACTTCAACAAGGGCGATTCAATCAGCGTCACCGTTTTATTCCCACCTCGAAACAGTGACGTTGTCATGCTCTTAGGCGACTACGGGCGCAGTGATTGGCCAATCCGGGCTGCCGATGAATCTTGGACTGACTGGAACATGGCTCGAGCGAGTGGTTCCGCAGTCAGCGTTGTGCCAAATGAAGATGAAGGTGGCGAATGGGTATGGGTTCAATCAAGTGAAGACCGGGGTGGAGAAGTGGTGGTCAAGGAAATGACCACCGTTCGAGCTCAGCGTGCAGACTTAACCGCTGAAAATGGCGTGAACGCAAGCGGTGGCTGGTTGAACGGCCGGGATGTGTATGAATGGGTCGATTTCATCACCGACGAAACACCTGATCCACTTGACCCTGCAGACGGTGCCGTCGGGTTCTTGGACCGATGGATTGGCAACGGAAACCCAGGTTATGAAGATGCAATCACTTACTTTGAAGGCGTCATGGTTGGATATGGATTGGATGTTCAAGTCCATCGTTTCCAATCTGGAACCCTCTGGGCAGTCAACATCTGTGCGTACAAAGAAGGGAGCGTCTACCCAGATGAGTGGCTTGTCTTTGGTGCTCACTTCGACGTTGCCCCCTATGCAACACCCCCAACCGCCATTATCCCGGGCACTGAACAACAGGGCTACGGTACACGAACTGGAGCATATGACAATGCTGCTGGCTCCTCAATGGTTCTCTCCACCGCAAAGGTCCTTGCTGATTTCGACGCACGGAGAACGATGGTGTTCTGCTTATGGTCTTCCGAAGAAGAAGGACTGTGGGGGTCAAGTGCGTTTGCTGGCGACCTTCCCGATGGAGTCACGGTAAGCAATTACCTCAACCTCGATATGGCTGGAATTAACTATCCAGGAGATTATGCGCTCTCTGTATACCTTGGGCCAGACGGTACTGGTGATGTTGTTGACCAGAAAGGCATGTACTACCTAGCAGAGTGGATCGGTGCCGACGCTTTCGATCTCGCCTACCAAATTGAGCGTGGGCGTGAAGAGTGGGCTGCTGGTGGTGAAAGCCCTCTATGGCAAAACAACTACGAAGACGTTGTTGCAATCTACGAGAGCCCCACGGCTCGCAGCGACCACGATTCATTCCAACAAATCGGTGTAGCTACCCTCGGATGGAATGGCGTCGTAGATGGCTACCCTTGCTATCACAAGACATGTGATAAATTGTCTGAAATGGAAGAGTACATGACCACCGACAATGCGACTGGTGAAGCAAACCTCGTTCATTCATGGGACATTGTCACATGGTGGGCAGTCTATGCATTCCTCCACATGGATCAGACGCCGGTACCAAATGAACTGTGAAGCTCAGGAGTTCTTGCTGGCTTCAATCAGCATTCGAACGTCTTCAAGCACGAGTTCAGGGAACCAATCGTTGTCGCCCCACCAGACTTGTTGAAGTCCGTTATGGTCAATCAGAACGGTGCCTGTGCTGTGATTGACACTGTATGCATCGGGGTGGTGTCGCCCACCAGTCGTGGTGTTTGTTTCATCAGAAGTTTCGTTTGAAGAGGTGCCATTCGATTCATCGGTCGTGTCGTCGTTTGTCTCATTAGAGGATTGATTCTCATTTGATACATCCGATGGTGCATCTTCAATCCAAAGGCCAACGCCGAAGTTCACCCAAACATCGGTGATTGCTTTCAATTCTGATTCGTCATCAACATCGTTGATGGAAAGATGCGTCCAATCCGTACCGCGGCTGTCTTTCCAGGACAGCATTGTAGCTGGATCGTCGCGCCATGGATCGACGGTGACGGTGATGAATTCCGTCGAACTGTGTTCTTCTGGCGTTAATTGACTGGAGGTCCATCGAAGGTTTTCAGTGACAATGGGGCAAATGTCGATGCAGTTTGTGAAAAGGAACGCAATCACGACGACTTTGCCCTCTGTCTCTTCTTCAAAATTCCATGCATCGCCAGTTGCATTGAACAGTGTAAAATTATCCACCTTGACTACTGGATCGATCGCTTCGCCGTGGTAAGGTGACTCGGTTGTGAAGGATTCTGGTGCAAAGCAACCTGACAACATAAGGGAGGCAGCCAAAAACAAAGCAGTCGCTAATCTATTCATTGATTCACCTTCAAACAGCAGTGCCAAGATACGGGAGATCGGCCTCAAGTTGCACGATGTAGAGGCCTGTTGAAATGCATGAGGCATAGGTCAACCCATTGTGGTGTTCAACCGCCCATAGGAATGGCACCCAGCCAAAGTCATAGAATTGAGATTGGAGTTCTTCGCCATCTGCGCCGTGGGGGAGGTACCAGCCAACGGTGGCTTCGAAGTTGGTTGCTCTTCGATCATCTGGATTCGTTGGAGCCACAAGGGTTTCCACATCGATGATCCACAATCCAGCGTGATAGTGAGAGATGTACAAGCGACCATCCCAGCCACCTCCATGGCTTTGATCGGTTGTGTCATCGGTTTCAAAATACGCACTGTCGAGGTTATGTGGAGAGAACAACAACCACTCACCATCATCAGGGAAGGCTTCACAATCTTCACCATAACAGTGGTCTTCACCATACGGTATTTCCCAGTCACGAATCAATTTTGGTTGGAATTTGAATTGGCCATCTTCCATGGTATAATCAGTGGTGTCAATGAGGTAGATGATGCCGGTACCGACGTTTGTCGAAAGCACTTCAACAGCGGCTGTAACCATGTGAACGGGTTCGTCGGAGTAGCCTACGTGTGAGAGGTCAACCATGGTTGGGAAGGGTTCTGCATAGTGGATGTACGAGACACGTCCGCCATTTTCATTGCCAGTGGTTCCGCTGTCGGGTTGGCCATCTCCATCCATGTCGAGGAAATCCATCCACAATCCGACTTCTTCAGCTCGCCATCGACATTGGACTGGATTGCCTTGGCCGGTTTTGCAAAGGGTTGCGTGAATAAGGTACTCTTCTGGAGAGTTGACTGGGTGTGGGACATCGGTCACGTCACCAATTCTCAGTCCTGCTTCCCAATAACTCCCGTAGATGAACGTGTGGCCATACCTTGGGTCGTTTGGATCTTCACCCGGCCAGAGTTGAACCGTCATGTCGTGAATGTAAATCCAGCCACCCCGGGTTGTTTCCCATGCAACTTCGTATTCGCCCACTTTGATGATGGTGTGGCCAAGACCAGAGGCTGGAACGCCCGGGAGATTGCGTGATGCTGAACCGTCGAGGTTGAGGTGGGCAATTGTAACGCCGCCACACGCTTCGCCAATTGCGTCTTCACATTGCTGATAGTCTGGGTTCGCCACAAACATGTACCACTCGCCATCAATCATCTGAGTGTAGAGGTTGTGTGGCCCAGTTGGGTGGTC
>JAQXFM010000218.1 GCA_029250305.1 Candidatus Poseidoniaceae archaeon
GGTGAACAGGTGTTCGATGCCGTCAAGCATGCCGTCACCATCGGTGTCAACGTTGTTCGGGTCTGAAGTCCAACCGCTGATGTTGATTTGATCCTGCGTTAAGAATGAACCAAACGAAGCAGTCGTTGAGATACTTGGCCATTGTTGCAGTGCAAACGCCTGGCCAACGGTTGTAACAAACCATTGAGGAGACGACCGGTTTGCATCCGTTTCGCTGTATTCCGGAGCAATGGCATTGTATTCTTCCCAATTGGCCATACCGTCATCGTCAGCGTCTTGCCAACGGTCAGAGGCATCAAGTGGATTAAGCGTCCATGCATCGTCGAGAATAGCCCATCGAGCAAACCAAATTTCCCAACCATCGGGCATGCCGTCATTGTCAGTGTCTGCATCGAATGGATTTGCTGCACCAGTGCTGGTGACTGGTTGAGTCGCCGTCACAGCACCCGAAGCACGCTCTCCAAAGGTTGCCTCTGGCATGCCGTAATCAGCCACATTAGCAAAGAGGTCCGTCGAGAATCCATCAGGCAATGGCACGCCAGACATCGTGGTGTTTGTGGCGAAGAGGTCCGTGCGAACATGGAATTCCAGCCAGTTCACAAAGGCCTCATTCGAATCCAAAACACCGTCGTGGTTGATGTCGTACCCATCGCCGTCTGGGTTTTCGAAGAGATCAGAACCGTTGAGCGGATTCACACCAACTCGGGAAGGATCCCATTCGCACGCCCCATTCGATTCCCACCCATCAGGTAGAGAATCCCCATCGGAATCGATGTCGTTTGGGTCGGCGGTGGACCAACTGGCGGCGGATTCTGCCGACTCACCGTGGCTCTCAAGAAGCAAACCTTCCATGGCCGCTCCTTTGACCAGCGACCATTGGTACTCGCAGAGGTTGGCAAGACCATCTCGGTCTGCGTCCCAGTTTGCATCATCGGCACGGTTCGGGTCAAGCGACCAGTTGTTGCCACCCGTGAAACTCGAACCAACCCACCGGCGATGGGTGATTTCCCATCCATCGGGCATTCCATCGCCATCCGAATCGAAATTTGTAGGGTCGGTGCCGATGTCTGTTGACGACAATCCGAGGTAAGTTGTGTTCGCTGCAAGACCTGCAGCATCGTCGCAGATGTATTCCAACTGCACAGTATAATGGCACCACAAATTGCTTGTTTCGTAAAAGAATCCGAAGTACTCCTCACCATCGCCAAGTCCATCACCATCGGTGTCACCTTCACGAGGATTGGTCGAGTTGTAACCGAGTGGTGTCGTTTCCACATATCGGAATTCATCAAGATTGGTCCAAAGGCGTTCCAAGAAGCCGTCGGCGGCTTGGTCAAGGTCGAGCCCGTCGCCGTCCATATCGAGCAGTGCATCGTAGGGATCGGTTGGGTCAAGCCCGTTAGCGACTTCCCATCCGTCGGGCATTCCGTCGTTATCAGAATCATTTGCCCCGGGGTTCATCAGTTCGAGGTTGGCGTATTGTCCAGGTGCTGAACCAGCAAGAATCGTGATGTTTCCATCGATGCTGACCCAGTTAAGCGTGCTCAATTCTCCGTACACTGGCTCTTGATCCTGCAATCCATAAACGGCAGTGTAATCCCCAGAAATGGCCCAAAGACCACGCTGTGAACCAATCAACAGTTCATCGCCGGTTGGGAAAATCGAATGGATGTTGTTGAGATCACGGAGGTATTGGCCCTCTGTACCAGGGTGTTCCAAAAGACCGCTGTGAGTGATGCTGGAATCAAGGAGGCTCATACGATGCAATCCCGACGGCGTCCCAAACCACAGCACTTGGGCATTGTTGGCATTTGGCCCGTCAAGGACAAGGTCGCGAACTTCAGCTGGATTGGCAACCATGCCGAGGGAAAGGGAACGCAGTTCATCGATACTGGTAGGAATTGGTGTTGATTCTGTTGTGTAATGGAACCGCCATGTTGGCGTGAATTCATCCCGGACCGTGGCAGTCTCTGCCATCACAAGGCCACGATCGGTTCCGACGTAGAGCATCTTTGTGCCGCCGCCGGCCGCACCGTGAGCAATCGATGTTACGCTTGCGTTGGACTCGCTCAATGCGGTGGTCAACGAAGTCGAGAGTGCATAACTTTGGACAATTGCTCCGGCGGAGTTGATTTCGATAATTGCCCCAGCACCTGAATCTCCAAGTGCGAGCAATTGTTGGTTTTGGCCTTCGATGTCAAGTTCTGCGAGGGCGTTGAGCTCATCACCCATGGACCATGCCCATGTGCTCAATTCTGCGAAGGAGCCGTCAGCTTGCAAAGGCGCAACAGCCATTCCAATGCTTGTTGCAACGGCGAGAGCGTAGGCGTCATCACCGCTCTTGAGCAAGGAGGCATCATTGATTTCCACACCTTGTGGCATCCATTGGTCGACGCTTGTTTGGGCATCGAAGTCTGCGAATGTCAGTCCATACCGTGTTGAAACATAGACATTGGAACCATCCGTTTCTATGTCACGGATGTCATAGTGCAAAACACTCAATTCGTCCGAGTTTGCGGTGAATGTGAGCGGAATCATACTTGCCGTTCCTTCTTCATCGCCGTATGAAACGGATTTCAAGCCAGCAATGACGGAATTTCCATCGTCCTCGTGAACCATGTATTCTTCGAGCGTGGAAAGTGCCTCACCGAGCTTAATAGCCGTAAGCGTTCGACTTACGTCCGGTGAGATCCCACCGTCTCGGTTCGCATCCCAGCCATCGCTGTCGTGATCGACCAAAGCGTTCGTCCGGTTCAATGGGTCGAGGCCAAAGTGAACTTCCCAACCGTCGGGGATTCCATCACCGAATGAAGGAAACAATCGCCGAATGGAGAAGCCATCCCAGTGATAGCGATCTGAATCATCCAACAGCGGATCGGTTCCGAGCCAAAGGTCTTCATCGACCACATTGGTTGCGTTTGTGGTGCAGGCCGAGAGAATATTTTTTTAGTTTGCGTTTGCACCTGTAGGGATAAATGGCCAATTTACCAGAATTGATCCCTCTGGCAACGAGGCAGAGCACCAAAGTCCATCCAATTCGGTGGTGTGGTTAAGGGGGGCACCCTGGATGTATTCTTCTGGTGAAGTAAACCGTTCGGTGACAGAAAGCACGCCGTCTCGATTGACGTCGAATCCATCTTCATCAGGATCATCAGTCATGTCACTCGCATTGAGTGGATCGAATGCAGGGCAAACATATCGTAGGGTGAAGATATCGAAACCGCCGGTTCGATGGCACATGTAGACCTCGTATCCATCTGGCATTCCATCGCCATCGGTGTCGGACATTCGTGGATCAAGGTAGGTTCGCTCGCCAGTTTCATCGACTGAACCAGTTAATCCCCGTGGGAAACCAGACGCCGTGCAGTTCGCAGGATATGGCCAGCAATATTCTTCGGTGGCATTGAGACCATCTCGGTCGTTGTCAACATATGCGTCCGAAGCATCTTCTTTATCCATCCCAGGCATGTAAATTTCTCGACCATCAATCGCAGTCCAATTCATCCAAGATTCGAACAGGTATTCGTGCACGTCGGGGATTTTATCCCCGTCCGTATCGGTGGACGGAGGTTTCTCCCCCTCCGTGACTCGAGGATCCACGCTCGAAACCGATGAAATCGCAGGAAATTGCGACATAAAGAGGAGGCTTGCAATGACTGCAAGCGTTGTGAGAAGAGTGGTTAGGCTTCGTCGCATTGTATCACCGGAGTGCAAGCCATAGGCTTCGCTAACCTTCAACCCTAAATGGACACTTATGAGGATAATGGAACGATGTTCGGACATTTGCATTTTCCTTGTGCCGATTAAGTCGCCGGTCGAAGGCCCCCGTGCATGTTTGATGAAGTCATTTCTTGCGCAAAAAGGGACTTCTTGAAGAAATTGAATCGCTTTGTTCAAAGTCCTGCCGCGTTGCGCATCATTCGGACACCATGACAATGAGCATCACGCACCTTGGCACCGGCAGTCGCGGCAACGCGACATTGCTGGAAACCAAAGGAGCAAAGGTGCTGATTGACCAAGGGTTCAGCGGCGCTCAGTTGCAAAAGAGATTGAATCGCCTTGGAATTGACCCCACAGAAATCGACTGCATCTTCATCAGCCACCACCACGGCGATCACGGCGGTGGTGCTGCAATCGCCCAGAAGCGGTGGGGTTTGCAGATTTTAGCAAACGAACGAACAGCGCAAGAACTCGGGCTCGACCCTGCTTTGACCTCCTACTTCGAGGCCTTGGACATGGTCCGTGTCGGGGAGGATTTAGCGGTGTTACCAGTGCCAGTGCCCCATGCAGGCTCTGACAATGTGGCATTTGTCGCCAGTCATGGTGGGGAGCGGGCCGCCATAATTACCGACCTAGGGTCTTGGACGGACGAATTGGTCACGCATGTTCGCGGATGCGAACACATCGCAATCGAAGCAAATTACGATCATGATCGATTGATGAACGGCCCGTACCCATACTCCCTCAAAGACCGAATCAGCGGTCGAGGCGGTCACCTTTCGAACGACCAAACTGGGGAATTTCTGGCGCAGGTTTGCACAGCAGAAACTCGGAGCATCAGCCTCACGCACTTGTCTGAAAAAAACAATCGACCTCACCTTGCTGAATCAACGGTGCTTTACCACATTGATGAGGTCTTTTCCGGAGACATCAAAATCTCCCTCCAAGATGGACCAGAGTACACACATTATGTCGGCAAAACCGCTGATGAAGCGAAAGCTTCCGAAACCGACTCACTCGAGGCTTAACCCTCGCATTCGTGCATCCAAAGGTGCCGGTGAAGGTGAAGGGCTAAATGGTACCGAGCCTTGTCTTGCTTGTGAACACCGAAGCCTGCTTCGTTTCCCGTCCCGCCATGCGCAGGGACGACCGAGCGGTGAGCGAGGTTTTGGGTGTCGTCATGTTGTTGGCAATGGTCATTACAATCATGGGTGGAGTCTGGATTTTCCTCAACCCATACCTAACGGATTTTGAAGACAACACAAACTGGAACAGTGCTGTGGGCATCTCCGAGCGATTCCAAGACCGGATCGATGTTGCGGGAGCGGCTCCTGAAGGAACCGGCATCCGCCACACATTAGCACTCCAATCAACGTACATCCGTCCAATTGACAAAGTTGAAACTTGGACCATTTCAGCGGATGTCGTCTCGAATGAGCAGATCACGATTGAGCACCTCAATCTCACGGCAATGAGCGTGAAGGCTGTCAACGAGTCAGCCCGCTCAGTGACCATCGAGACGCCCTATGGCATTGAAAGTTCGAATTTCGAGGGATCGCACGAAGATGTGATTGTTCGACATAATTCATCGAGGGACCATTGGATGATTGTGACCGTGTATGATGAAGATGCAACACCGCTGCACAGAAGCCTGAGTTACGCTCTCTCCGGTATCCAAATCACCACCTCGCTCGGTCAAGGCGAACACGAGTTGGCCCTCATGAACAACGCAAGGGTCGAACACTTCCCGAATGAACCATGGGCTGTCACATCCTATCCAAGCGTATCTTTAGACCAACTCGTCGACGGCGAATACAGACTCTCAATGTTGCTTTCAGATGTAACAATCAATGGATCCCTCGGAACAGGAAACAGCATCGGCATGAATATGATTTCTCTCGGTCCGATGACCCTCTTCACTGGTGAAGCATACAACTTGAGGTTCACCGTACTCAACGAACTCAATGACCTGATCACACCACAATACCATGACTATTGGCTCGATGAATACAATCTCAATCGGGCTTCAGGGACCCTAGACACATTCGTTGGCTACGGACCATTTGAACGAGCGAGTGGGGCCGACGGATTCACGGTGGACACTCATGGCGTCCAGTTATTCCTCGAAGTCGATGTCCAACGAGTGGAGGTGAGCCGATGAAGTCAATGCTTCAACGAGATGACCAAGCCGTATCTGCAGCGGTCGCAACGGTGCTGATGTTTGGAGGCGTGCTCTCGATTATTGCCATGATGATGGTGTCAATGATTCCTGTGATCGAGGAATTGGAAGGCTCAGTTGAACGACACGACATGTCTGCACAGATGTCACTGCTCGCCCACCAAACATCTGCACTCAGCGAGAAGGGGATGCCAGGCGACTCCACATCCATCGAACTCATCCCCGTTGATGGAAGTCTT
>JAQXFM010000219.1 GCA_029250305.1 Candidatus Poseidoniaceae archaeon
TGACAACATTCCTTACACAGCTACGATGATTCCAGTTGTTATGCAAATTGCCAACGACCTTAACATCGATTTGAATCCAATGATTTGGGCGCTTGCATTTGGTGCGTGCCTCGGTGGCAACGGTACGCTCATCGGCGCCTCTGCAAACGTTGTCACTGCGGGGATGTCGGAGGAAGCAGGTTATCCAATCTCCTTCAATGAGTTCTTCAAAGCAGGGTTCCCAATCATGATTCTCACGACGGCCATTGTTTCTGTCTACATGGTGCTCGTCTATGTCATCGGTGCAGATGGTGGTGCGAATGTTTGGAAGGGCGTCTGTGTAGGAATCACAATGTTTGGAATTATCTGGCAGGTTTCTCGTGGCATGGGCAAAGGCAAGAACTTCGCCGAAGCCCTTGTGGATGACGATCTGGATGTCTTCACGGATTTGGCAGAACAAGCCATTGACCGCATCAAGAGCATCACATCCTCCGAAGAGTGATTCGAGACGCTTCTTTGCGTTGTATTGAAGAGTCACGCTCTCCCCGAGGTGGCTGAGGGCCGATATGTTCGAATGCACGATTTGCGGTTTGCTATCCCTCGGAGGCAACGCTTGTCCCGCATGCGGCAGTCAAATCAGAGTCGATTTGACCGAACAAGATGACGACGGCTCACCCCTTCCAACCGAAGTGCCGGGGTTGGATGAAGCGGTTGCTTCATGGAACGATCTTGAGGGCATTGAAACTGCTGTGTCGGCAGAAGAGGTTCCCCCGAAGGCTGAGTCAAAAGGCACCTTACCATTCGGTTTCTCAGGGACCTCGAACACGAACATGTCACGCTTGCCGTTCGGCATTGGTAGTTATGCGACCGGGATGCCGTTTGATGGCTCCGAGGACGATGCGCCCCTCCCATTGGTGAGCGCGCAGATTACCGAGCGACGAGAACCTATTGCGTCCGTCCCTGAACCCGTTGCGGACGCCTTATTGCCTCATGTGCCTCCTCGGGCCGTAGAACCGATTCCAGCCACTCCAGTGCCTGCTCCAACCGTTGCACCTACTCCGGCGCCTGTGGAGCCCGCAGCGTTGCCTCCAGTGCCTCTCCCCCCTCCTGTGGTCACAGCCCCGCTTCCTTCACCTGTGGCTGCTTTGCCTGAAGCACCGGCTTTGGCTGCAGTCCCTTTGCCTCGGATTGAGGCCGCACCAATCGTTGAATCCACGCTTCCTCGTCTTGAAGCAATTACCACTCCACCACCCGCTGTGATGCGTGTCGAGGCTAATCCAGTGGTTGCCACTGATGAGCCTTCAAGCGATCCCGACGTTCCCGCAATGTGGCGCATCGACGCTGCCGCACCAAACATGGAGCAAATCTATGCACAATCAGATCAAGTTGTGGAAGTTGTGCACACAATGGATGCAGAACCTACCATCTATGCACACGAACCAGCCGAAGCAGCTCAACGATCAACGAGTGACGTGATTTCCTTGGACATTCACCCCGCTCAAGCGCTTGCTGTGCGCCTGGAGGGTTTGCCAGAATTGGAGCCAACACTCAGCCAAGGGTTCGAAGCGCTCGGCAATGAGTCATGGGCACAGGCTGCCATCGCCTTCCAGAAGCTTGCGGCACGTATGCCAGGTGACGCTGCGGTGTTCAACAACTACGGACTATCGCTGCTTCAACGAGCGCTCACCATGGCGAAAAGTCCTGATCTGGAACTCCAAACACTTGCTTCAACACAGTTCGAATCCTCCATCCTTGCGCTAAGGGAGGCTGCTAAATCTGCTCCGACTGAAGGCACCATCCTCCTCAACTTGGCACATGCACTTCTCGTCAGCGGTCGAGCAGAGAAGGCCATTGGCCTTGTGCAGATGCACGATCAGACACAGCCGCAGACCACTGTGAGTGGGAACCTCCAGGCCGCAGCGTTGGTCAGCATGGGTGAAAGCAGTGCTGCAAAATCCCTTCTCCAACGTTTGCACCAAGATGATGTCGTGCAAGCAAATCTTGACCGGCTCTCCTACTAATCTCATCAGTTTCTATTGATGTAGGCAGCAATCTTCCCCGGTTTACTCAGAAACCAAAAGAATTCGGCGGACCTTCGGCCGTCAAAATACCCGCAAATTACGCTCAATTTTGCATAAATGGGAACATTAAAACAGGCTCGCTATGTTGCGTATAGCACCCCCCTCTGTTCACA
>JAQXFM010000338.1 GCA_029250305.1 Candidatus Poseidoniaceae archaeon
AGCATTGCTTTGGCTTGACTTGTGACATCGACCACGATCTGATCTTCAATCAAATGTTCACGCCCGGAGAAGGTACCATAGGGCAATCGGCATTGTTCAATCTTTTTCCCAATAAGGGCTTTACCAAGACGGTCCGCTGCACGACGGATTTCAGGGCCTTCTGGCATGCGTCGGAATCAAATGATGTGCGTATCAAGATATGTATTGGCAACCGATGAAAACAAGAGCAAGCACCGATACCGACCACCATGGCGCAGGAGGTGGTGATGCTTGGAACAGGCAACGCTTTCCTTCCTTATGGCCGGTACCACTCCTTTGCAATGATTGATGGAAAACACATCATTGACTGTCCCCCGACGGCCCTTGCCAGCTTCCGGCGTGAAGGTCATTCAGTCAGCGACATTGAGACCATCTTCATCACCCATGTTCACGGGGATCACGTGTTCGGTTTCCCTTTCCTTCTTCTCGAACGAACCTACATCTCTGATCGAGCGCATGAAAAGCCGCTCACTGTGGTTGCATCCAAGGGCGTCAAGGAACGGTTGAAACAACTTTGCGACCTCGCTTACCCTGGTAGCCTTGAAACAATTTTTGAGCGAATACAATGGAGGGAGGAGGCAGATGGTGAACTCGACTGTGGCTTGACGTGGCATCGATTCAAGGTGTATCATGATGAATCAGTGGATCCGTATGGCTACCATTTCAACAAAGGGAAGGAAGGTGGATTTGTTCACAGCGGCGATTCAGGACCCTGTGAGTTGCTGTATGAGGAAATTGCAGCAACAAGCATGGCAATCCTCGAAATGGGCATTCCAGAATGGGTTGCTTCCGACACTCACCACAAGCCTTCGGACGTCGATGCGCTTGCTAAGACCACACCAAACGTCGAATTCATCATCACGCATTCGTTCATCGATACGCCGGGATCTGGTTGGGAGCCAACCGTTACCGACACATATCCAATCCACCCTTCGAACGTTCATCATGCCGAAGATGGTCTTCGAATGAATCGGCATGGAACTTCCTGGCGAGTGAAACTGAAAGAATCAACAAAGAATTAATTTCCGGAAAAGGGACAATAATTTGTCCTTTTTAGGAGTTATTTTTCCCTTTTTGACTTAAATGTCCTTCCCCTTTATAGTCTGGAAGGAAAGAAGGATTCTTCAACAAATTGGCATGACGAGTTTGAACGAGTGGGCATGCTTATGAGGGGGACTCGGACTCACGCACATTGTCGCGCATCTGCCAATCCGGTAGTTTGACGACCACACGCTGAAACTGAGGAATTATCATGTCTGGAAACATCTTCGATGACTTCCTTTCGCGAAAAACTCTGTTCGTCGACAAGGAAGTTCTCCGCCACGACTTCCGACCAAAGAACCTCCCACACCGAAAAAGCGAGATTGAGAAACTCACGTTCAACTTGGTTGAAGCGCTCAACGGACACATACCTTCGAACATGACGCTTTACGGTGTGACGGGCGCTGGAAAAACAGCCGTTACCTCCTATGTATGCGATGAACTTGAGGCAAAGGGAAGAGAACTCAATCGCCCCGTGCAGAGCATCATGGTCAACTGCCGTCAAATCGATACACAGTACCGTGTCCTCAGTCACTTGGGGAATTCCCTTCTTGAGTCACATGAAATCGATGAAATTCCATTCACAGGCTGGCCAACCGATCGAGTGTTTGGCGAACTCGTCCGTCGTATGGACAAGCGAGGTGGCGTGTTCGTCATCATTCTCGACGAAATCGATCACCTCGTGCGCAAAGCAGGTGACGACCTTCTCTACAACCTCACCAGCATTAACGCCTCCTTGAAGACGGCTCGAGCATGTGTCATCGGCATCTCAAACGATCTCAAATTCACAGATTTCCTCGACCCTCGAGTTCGCTCCCGACTTGGGCAATCTGATGTTGTGTTCAATCCATACGATGCCATGCAACTTCAGAACATTCTTCGTCAACGCGCTGAGGGTGCGCTCGTTGAGGGTGCTTTGGACGACAGCGTGATCGCCCTCTGCGCCGCAATTGCAGCTCAAGAGCACGGCGACGCTCGCTGTGCATTGGATCTGTTGCGTGTGTCAACTGAAAAAGCAGAGCAATCAGGTGATGAGTGTGTGACCCAGGCCCACGTTCGCATGGCACAACACCAGTTGGAATCCGATCAAATGCATCCAGTGCTTTCCTCACTCCCAAGCCAACAAAAATTGGTACTCGCTGCAATTCTCTTAAACGAACGAAACGGGTTGAGAAATATCCAGACTGGTGAAGTGTACGATGTCTACGCTCAAGCCTGCCGCTATGTGAGGCAGAACCCGTTGACTCAACGCCGCGTTTCCGGACTCATCTCAAATTTAGACATGCTTGGTCTCATCACGGCCCGAACGGTCTCTCGTGGACGCTACGGCCGAACCAAGGAAATCAACTCGTGCATTCCTCAAAACATCGATGCTGAAGGCATTATGGTGGATTCAGAATCACAAATGAAGGAAGTGTTTGAGCGACCATATAGGCACCAATCTCGCCTCTGAGATTCAGGTGTTCTTCTCCGTCGCTGATTCGGTGTGCTTATATCCAAAAGGCAGGTGGCGCAATCTATGAGCAAAGATGAGAACGACGGTTCGAACAGCCTCATGGCCGCAATCACCAACCCTTCGAAGGGAGTTTCGCAATGGTTCATCGCCCTCGGCTTGTGGGGCATCATGCTAGCAGTTCTCAACATCATGGGACTCGCTCACCCCACCTATCATTGGTCATGGGGCGGTCTTTTCACCTTCGAAACTACCAACGCAGCCTTTGAGATAAAGCAAGAGGGCATGCAACTCGTTGCATCCGATTTCGTCTTCATTGGACTCTGCGCCGCAATCGCAGGCCTTGGTTTCAAGACCATCGCCGGTGAAGAAGGTGGCGTTGGAGCATGGGCAAAAGGACTCTTGGTCAACGACACATGGCCAGCACTCGCAGATCCATCCCACAAGGGGTGGTCGATGCTCTTTGCAGCATGGTGCCTGCTTCTTGGTTTTGCGTTCTACGCATACTACGGCATCGCATACTATGGCTGGACAGACCCAGGTGTGTACTCCGTCAGCATCGCATTGATTGCGTTCGGTTTCGCACTCAAAGCATCTGCCAACGCTCCTGAAGGCGATGAAACACTCAACTGAGTTTGTCGTCAAATCCCTTGAACAACGGACGGTGTCCGTTTTTAGATCGAAGGGCGTCAAGCATCCCAAGCAACAATCCTTGCCATAGAGCAATGCTCCAGCGGAAGGTCAAACGACGGATTTTCCATATTTCCTTCAAGCCAAACGTACCGGCACGCAAGGCGCCTCGATTGACTTCGCCAAGAGGTCCTCTCCACAAGATGAATTCATGAATGACCATGAGGGAAGCCGTCGAAAGCAGTATTTTGGTTTGCCACCATTGTTGAGCAACGGCCCATGACCAATCACTCATTGTCAGGGCCTTGAATGCAAATGGCAAACCGGAAACAAGGGCAGAGATCCACAAAGGGAGCACCATCAGGACGAGCGTCGAACTTCCGATGAAATCGAGGCCTGGGCCAATCCGCTTGCGCCGAGGGAAATGGCGAAGGATTCGCACGTGAGCTCGAGCGTCTCGCTTTCGTTTCCCAAGAAACCGCTTCCGTTCGATTTCTGGAACGTGGTTCACGACTGCACTTGGGGCGTAAATGATGCTTCCACCAGCCTCGATGAGCCTTAAACTGACTTCCATGTCCTCAGCATGGTACCACTCAGGATTGAATCCCCCGATCGATTGGAGCGAACTTCGTCGAAACATCGAACAGGGGCCGTTCGCAAGACTTGTTCTTCGTGGTCTTGCTCTGTATTTGCGAGCAATTTCCATCGAACGAACACGGCTGACAATATCGCCATCGTGGGCGAAGACGGTGCGTCCGGTGACGGCCACAATGGATTCTCCCTCGGCAATTGGTTTCGTTTCTGTAACCATTGTTTCAATCCAGTCTGGCTCGGGACGAACATCGATGTCGGTGATGGCGACCCATTCACCCTTCGCTTCTTCGACCGCCCATTGGCGCCCCGCAGAGAGGCCTTTTGCGGATTGAGTGAGCACTCGAATCGACGGTTCCCCATCTTCATCTTTCCATTTGAGCAAGCGTTCCGTCGATGCATCCGTTGATCCGTCATCCACTGCAATTATTTCCAGTGGCCTGTATGTTTGTGCTTTGAGTGCTTCGAGGCAACCATCCACCCAATCTTCGCCATCCCTCACACACACGGTCACTGAGACCAGGGGGTTGGCGTTCAGTCAATCACCTCGAAGAGATTGATCAAATTCCTGCAGCGTTCTTTGACAGCAAGTGTCGTGATTTGCATCACAACGCCTGTGCGGGGCTGGCCATACAACACCACGGTGCCAAGTGGAGCGAAACAGTGGATGACGAGCGGCGCAAGGTCTTCTTCCCCGTCGACCTCAAGCAACAACGGAGCTTCTGCATGGAGCGCATTTTGGAGGGCAGCGCACAAGGATGGCGTGAGGAGGCCTGGTGGGTTTTCCGCTTGCAATCTGTGTTCGAACGCATCAGGATTTACGAGGTGCTCCGGATCTAATTTCGATCGCTTGGTCATGCCATCGATGAGCGCCAAATCGGGGGTGACTCCCATTTCCAGCAGTGTTTTTGTGGTTACATCGCCGACGGCTATGAGGAGATTGACATGCGGGGGCATACCGTCCAAGGCAGCGGCCATGGCGACTTCTGGGTCGTTTTCTGGCCCGGCAAAAAGGGTGCCCATCGGCGTTTTCAATTCGGAATCAAGCGCAGGGGCCATTTTCAGGGTTGATTCACGGAGCGACTTTAGCATCCATGGATGGCCTTCGGGGTCCATCCCTCCATTTCGTATGGCTGAAGAACTGATGATGCCGCCTTCGATGCCTTTGAGATGCATCACCTCAATGATTTTCAAAGGTGCGAGCCCATTTGTTTGGCGCTGTTCGTTAATGGCGTGGCACATGCCAATGGTCTCAGGCGTGGCGACAATCGAATCAGCTTTGCTGTGCGTTGGAGCAGGACCAAAGGAATCCTCCAGGGCATGCACGGTGATGGCAGAGGCGGGTTTTGTTGCTGCCCAATCTAAGATGTCACACCGGCGTTGTTCGAAATCAAGCACAAACATCGATTTTTGTTCGGCCATGGCGTCCGTGGTGATATGGACTTCAACTGCTGTTGCATGTTTGTAGGCCGCCTCCAGAAGCAATCGATGCCCAGCATGAAGTCGATCAAAAGTCCCGCCAACGAGGCAACAGCGGTAGCGTTGCTCATTGGTCATGTGCAGCGGTGGGTGAAGCGGCTCTTTGATTGCATCGCTTTGCAGTCGTCAGTGAGCACGGTTTCGTAAAAGAAAAAGAAAGGCTGTACCCCGGCGCGTAACGGCCCATTTCATCGCAAAGCTCGAGGGCCTGACCCAGCGCCAGGGTGTGCTGTCCGGAAGGGTGGTTGTCTCGTGTTCATTCTGACGTCGCACGAGGACCCATAACCTACCGGTTGGTTTAAGCGCGTTTGCACCGGGAATCATCCCCCGAAGGGTCATCCCAGTCTTCGATTGCGCACCGTACACTTGGTATCAGACTTCACAGCAATTTCACAGTAGCTCTGCCTGATGTTGCTGGTACGGCAATGCAAACCACCTGCCAACCCTTTTTCAATACATCGTGCAGGGTGGTTATTCAAGTCGATGAGCAAATGAGCGAGCGTAGAGGAGGGCACCAACCTCTTCATTCCCTTGTTGTAGGGCTTCGATTCCAATTCGTGGCCATGCTTCAACTGGGCGAGCAAGCCATCCCACAAGCGGGTGGGTTCGCCCGTAATGAACGGGTTCTTGACGCGCGACTGTCGCAAGCATGTCGTGCACATCGAGGAGCGATGGTTTACCAACGCCGTCTTCGATCAGGTGAATCTGGAGCACATCTTCGAGCGCAAGCATGCCCACCGGATGTTGTATCGGAAGTCCAGGTAAGCCACTTCGTTCCCCAGGTGGGCGTGCGATGAGGGCGGGCCAAGCGATGTCTTGGTCCCTCAACCACCTTCGACCCGAACTCGATGAGAGTTGTATGAGAAGCCAATCACCAGCCCAAACTGACCACCATACCGTTGGTAACGTTCCCATGAGCGTTCGCAGGCTATCAGGTGACATTGGTTCATTGTGCTCGATCATCCCAACTGCCGTACCCCATGCATGGAGCATCGCCCCTCGAGGTTGATCCGGCGCTGCGTTCAAGCACATTTGCATGCAAGCCTGGTTCCGCTCATTGAGTGGTGAGCCTTGGGGGAACAGAGCCTCGAGCACTTGCGTGACTGCATGCGGCTCTTGCAACCACAGTTCACATGACCGCTCGATCATCGGTTGGAACTCATCGGGCAAATGTTGTGATGTCAGAAGGACTGCAGCACTCATCCAAGTGTTCAATTGTTCATCCTCAAGGTATGCTTCGTAGTTGAGGACGGATTGAATGTTATGTGTAAAACGCTGGCGCACTTTGTCAAGCGCTTGATTGGCCCATGAGAGGGAGGCGACTGGCATCGCACGAATGAGGGTGGAACTCTCACACGCATCGATTGGTAACAAATCAGCCCAACCTGTTGGGAGCACATTGCGCAATCGAATCCACCTGCTGCTTCGCTCACTGTCAGGGGTGCCAATCCATGAGGCAAGGGGGAAGGAAGTCTCAACTTGGTTGGCCCACCGTTCGTCGCCTTTGGGATACAGGGACAAAGCGTGCCAGATGGTGGCTCGTTGCTCGAGTGAAGATGTGATTGTGGTGAAACCCTCATGGTCGTATGCTTCGTCGTTTTTCGCTCTTAGCATTTCAGAAGCGGTGGTTGGTATTCGCTCGTGGACCGCTGCAATACGGGAATCTCGATTTGATTCCTGCAACTTCACTGATAATCTTTTTCCTCGGCCTAAGTGGAGCGATACGACCCCTAACTCGCCAGATGTTCTCAACGCTGCAGCGGAATAGGCAAGCCTTTGCGGTTCTCCGCTTGAGGTCAACAGCAATCTGCAGCGTTGGGAGGCAAGGAGTTCTTCAAGCAAGGTTCTGTTGGCTTCGACTTGATGCTCCCATTCGACAACGCATTCACGATTTGTGTCTGCGAGGTACCATTCGATCAAAGCGCTGGCTCCCTCGCTTGTGGTGCCGGAGAAATTGATGTTCGACAACACTTCGCCCAGTGTCCAGTTCGCCTTTCCAAAGTCGGATAAGAGCGCTCGTTGAATGGCAATAGAGGGAGGTGTTGAACCTTTGTCAATCAAATACCTGCACAAATCTTGAAATTTATTTTCCAGTTTGACATTCGCCAGCCTTGGATGTTTTCTTCGCAGCCAGTACCACAATGCTTCCAGTGGTAAGGTTCGTTCCCCGCTTGATTGCCGAATGTGTTCGAACACAAGGGCTTCCTCTGACAACGCTTCAAGGGCCATTTTCCGACCAACCTTCGAAGAAAGATGGCCATGGATGGACATCGGCGGGCGGATGTTGACCCTATTTCCAATTGTGTGGCCGAGGGTGTGCTTGCCATAATTGAGGGCGAGGTCAGCAGCATCGGTGTTTTTTCCGGTTTCGAACCACGAACCCGGTGCCATGCTCCATTGTGTGGTTGCATCGATGAGTTTGGCATGAACCACACAGATCGCAGGTGGACGTGTTGACCAATCTGTGAGGGTGCCGAGGTCCATGGTCGGTGGTGCAACCGTAGGTTCCAATGTGGCGAGGTCGTACCATCGGGTCGAATCCGTGCGAACGACAGCCCAAGACCCCCCTCTGTTTCCATTGGAGTCATATCCAGTTGTCATCGTGGTTTGAACACCCTGTGGAGGCAGGTAAATCAGTTCAGATAGCAACGGTTTGACATAACCAAGCAAGACATGTTGGCCATCGTGACCCAGCAAGACTCCATCAGCCTGAGGGGGTGCATTGAGCGGCGCATCCTTCAGCCTTGCAAGCGCATCAAGCTCCAATCGTAGCCTTCCCTGCTCGGTGATGAAGTGCAACGCACCTCGAATACCGGTTTGATCTTCGCGCAGGACATCGTCACGTTCCCTCAATTGGCGGAGCGCAAGAGAGGCGTGTGGCATTTGCAAGGCCAATGCCCCGGCAATATCGGACACTGTGCCGCCTCCATCAAGCAACCAATTCAGCACTCGCCGTTGGTAATTGCTTCGAATGCGGCCTTTCGACACCAAGAGTCACCTTGTCTCGTTGGTTCGGGTTAGCGTTGATAAATCTTTCACATGATTGCCACAAGTAGTTACATTTAGTTATATATTTCCATTGGAGATGTGACTTTTTACTTACATTGCCCTCCGGCGTGGCCCAAATTCTACCCTGAAATGGTCATCAACGGTAACCAAGAACCTTTCTCCGGAGGAATGGTTATATGAGCGGCCTCGTTCATCTGTAGCAGTGGCACCCACCATCACTGGGAAAGTGCCTCATGACAGGAGGAAAAACGCATGAAAACAACCCGAATCAGAGAGAAGATCAAGAAATTCCTAGGCGACCGACCGCGTAACACGGCCGAAATCCTGGAACACATCAACAGCACCATGCGACACGGAACCACCAGTCAACAGCTCGGTAACGTGCTCTCGAAGGACAAAGACATCGTGAAGGTCGGCTACATCAAGCGCTCCGGCATTCTCTCTGGCGGCTACGACATCTGTGAATGGGCCACCCGCAACTGGGTTTCCACCAACTGCCCTGGTTGGGAAGAAGGCACACCAATCATCATCGATAATGATGGAAACGTCACCACTGGCGCTTCCAACAACCGTCTTTGATTGCTTCTGGCAATGCTTTGAACCGTTCCCTGTTGGGGCTGCTACGATCGCTCATGCCGTTCGTACGATAGACTTCAAATGGGGCGAACATGTCGCATTGGCATGGAAGGCTTAGATGCAACCGAAACCTACACCGTTCGTGACATGAAATTGGCTGATGAAGGCGCCCTGCGCGTCGATTGGGCCCGTGCTCGAATGCCGGTGCTTGCCAAACTCAAGGAAGAAGCAGAGCGCACGAAGCCGCTTGCTGGCATGCGAGTGGCCGGATGCCTTCATGTCACCAAAGAAACTGCAGTGTTGGTCGAAGCGATCGGGGCAGCAGGCGCCGAAATTTCCTGGTCGGGTTGCAACCCACTCTCAACGCAAGACAGCGTTGCAGCCTACCTCGCACGGGAGGGCTTCTCCGTCCACGCATGGCACGGACAATCTCACGAGGATTTCTACTGGTGCATCGACCGAACCCTCGAATTCAAACCTACGCTCACGCTTGACGATGGTGCGGATCTCATCGTCCGTGTCCACGGCGACAAATCAGAATACGCAGAGGGCGTGATTGGCGGAACAGAAGAGACAACAACCGGTGTTCACCGCTTGCGAGCAATGGGTGCTGCTGGTGACCTTCGCTATCCCGTGATTGCAGTGAACGACGCTGTGACCAAGTGGGACTTCGACAATGTCTACGGCACAGGGCAATCCACCATCGACGGTATCCTTCGGGCCACATCCGTTCTTCTTGCTGGCAAAACGTTTGTTGTTGCTGGTTTCGGACACTGTGGTAGCGGTGTTGCAATGCGAGCACGCGGCATGGGTGCAAACGTCATCATCACCGAAGTAGACCCACTCCCAGCACTCCGGGCTGTCATGGAAGGCTACCGAGTTATGACCATGGATGAGGCTGCAAAAGTCGGCGACATCTTCTGCACGGCAACCGGAATGGAAGACGTCATTGTTGGACGTCACTTCGAATCCATGAAGGACGGGGCAATCATTGCCAACACCGGACACTACGACTGTGAAATCAAAATCACTGACCTCGAAGAACTCTCCAGTTCGGTTCGAACAATTCGTCCGGACAACGAAGAATTCCTCATGCCAGATGGCCGTCGAGTGTTCTTACTTGCACGTGGCCGCTTGGTCAACCTCGCTGCTGCTGAAGGCCACCCATCCGAAGTGATGGACATGTCCTTTGCGAACCAGTTCCTCTCTTTGTGCCGATTGGCAAAGGAAGGTGCATCGATGGACAACGCTGTTTACGACATCACAACCGAGCAAGATCAAGATTTGGCAACGACCAAACTTGAGACCCTTGGTTTCAGCATCGATGTTCTTACAGATGCTCAGCTTGCCTACCTTGATGATTACACCGTCGGTACATGACCACAACCTCCGCACGAACGAAGGTGAAAGCATCGTAGACCGGTGATTCTGGAGAAGGGTTGAAAATTAAAAGGCACGAGGCAATAACGGAAGGGAGAACCATGGAATCAACCAATCAGTCTCGAAAACTCGTCATCGAAGGCGGAGAGCAAATCGTTGATTTCGACAACAAGGCCTTCAAACCCATTCCACAGGCAGGAATCGATTTAGCAGTGCAGGCGATGAATGCGGGGGTCATGTACCGTTACCAACCAAAGACAAAGGAAACTTCGCTCACTGCTACCCTTGAACACAACTTTTCAAAGTACATGGGTGTAAAACACACTGTCGGAACGAACTCATGCGGTTCTGCAATGTACATTGCACTCAACATTGTTGGCGTTCAGCCTGGGGATAAAGTGCTCTCAAATGCTTTCACTTTCCATGCAGTCCCAAGCGTCATTCAACACGCTCGTGGGGTGCCTGTGCTCGTCGAAAGCAACCGTGAATGGGGCATGGATGCAGCAGATTTAGATAAAAAAGCTTCAGAAACAGGAGCCAAGGTCTTGCTGATGTCGTACATGCGAGGGCATGTTCCTGATATGGATGCAATCATGTCAGTTGTGGAGAAACATAATCTGATTCTGATTGAAGATTGTGCTCACGCCTACGCAACCCTTTGGAACGGCCAACTGCTCGGTACCTTTGGCCAAATTGGGTGCTTCTCCACGCAATCCTCGAAGGGCTTGAGTGCGGGTGAAGGCGGTCTCTTCATCACCAATGATGATGAACACGCAGCGAAGGCTGTGTTGTATGCAGGGTCCTATGAGCGATTGTGGACAAAGCATTACGATTTAGACGCAGATATCATGGATCGCTTGCAAAACCAAGTTCCTGGCTACTCCATGCGCATGCAAGAAGTCACGGCCGCCATGCTGACGCCACAGATAGAGCGACTTCCAACCATCAAAAAAATTCACGTCGAAAACTGGGACCTTCTCTATTCATTGATTAACGCTCACCCACACATCGAGATACCAAAGCCTCTCCCACAGGTCGATCCGTTTTGTGACACGATGCAATTTCACCTCGTCGGTCTTTCCCGCGATCGTGCTGACCAGTTCATTGATTTAATGAAGCAGGAAGGCATACCAATGCAAATTTTCGGCGCACGACGAAACGCCCGTGATTACCGTCAATGGGAATACATTCAGGCCCACCAAGAGGAACTCAAGGCAACAATCGCCAACATCGAGTTTGCTTGTGATCTCTCCATGCAACCGCACCTCACTCAAGAGAACATCCGGACGATGGCGAACGTGATCTTCGATGTTTTGAACTACATCAATGCTCAAGAGGCGTGAACAGCACTTGGCCTGGTTTTGTTTTTAGCGAATACGATGTTATATTTGACGGGGAGCGAAGGCTAAAGTCGATGCCACCCTACGGGGGTTAATGGCCGATTTGCTCCCGGGCGGTGTCTCTCCTTGGCATGTATTGGATGAGACAAAATCGGGCCATTACAGCCAACTCCAACTAAAGCGGTGCATTGAGGACCGAAATCCGCTTCTCATCAAAATGGAGGATAAATTCGCCTCAAGGGAACTCGTTGAATCCAAGGGTGTTTGCAATGTCACGGAATTACATCATTGGTCCGAGGACGTAAAGATTGATTGGGACAACCTTCCAGATCGCTGCGTTATCAAGACCAATCATTGGTCGGGTGATGCCCTGTTCATCATGGATAACGGGGAAGTGCCTCTGGCAAATGTCCCGCGAAAACTGAAGCTGTTTTCACGTACAGGTAATCGCTACCGTGTGATTAGGAATTGGCGTGACCAAAACGGAGGCCTGTGGCCAAAGTGGCGTATTGAACGCTCCCTGCGTTGGTGTTTAAGGCAGGAATTTCACACACCGCTAGAATGGGGGGCAGCGAACATTCAACCTCGTGGCGTTCTAATTGAGGAATTGTTGACTGACCAAGGCCGGCTACCCAACGATTGGAAAGTTCATGTGTTCCATGGCAAAGCGGGCTTCATCCAGTACGATACAGGCCGTATGACCTCGCATTCGCAATCCATCTACACCTTGGAAGGTCAGCGTATTCACCAGACCAATGGACGATGGAGCGAGCAACACACGCCTGATGAGATCGTTTCGATTCTCGGTAAAGAGGGAATGGATGAATTAGTTCACATTGCTGAACGCCTTGCAGAGGACATTGATTACACACGTGTTGACATGTATTTGTGCGATGGGAAATGGTATTTCGGTGAGTTCACCAACTACCACAACTCATGCCATCCACAGTCGATCGAATGGGAGGAACTCGGTGGCGATTTGTGGTTGCAGGGTTCGTCTTAATTCACGAATCAATCTAAACCACTGTCGCAGGACGCTAAACATCCACCCCGAATTCGGGAGTAGGCACAATCCGCTCAGTTGCCCTCGAAGATGGCCATTGCGTCAGCAACAGATGCACCCTCGCAAATGATGGCATGGCAGGCCGCCGTCATACGAACCGCTTCTTCTGTGGTTCGCTGGTGAATGTTTCTGCCAGTTGCGGCACCCATGCAGTTGCCAATGCTCATTTGATCGTGGAGTCGTTGCAGGAAGTCCTTTGCTGGGAGTGAGCCGCCACCAGAGCAGATGATGCCCGTTCGTCCAGCAGCTTCTGCTGCAATGGCAAGGGATTCTGGGCGAGTCATGCCATCAAACGCCCCTGGGTAGTTGACCTTGGCAAAGTCTGCACCGATGCAAGCAGCGACACCAGCAGCGCCTGAAATCAATTGAGGGTCTTTCTCGTCGGCAACAGCTTGTCCACGAGGGTACATCCAGACCACGGCAATCATGCCGAGTTCGTGTGCTTGGCGAATGAATTGAGCAGCCTCGGTCATCATGTCGTGTTCGTATTCGCTACCAATGTAAATGGTGTAGCCAATGCCAACAACGTTGATGCCGTTGTGCGTCAAAGCCATGACATCGTCCATTTCCCACATTGCCTGAGATACAGGGTCGCGTTGACTGGTTTTGACCATGTGCGATTTGGAATTGAGTTTCACCAAGTACGGCAAATCAGGATAATCTCGAGCATACTGTGAGATGAGGCCAAGTTGGCCAGCAAGAACGCCAATTGTTCCAGCATCGTGACAGCGTTGGCCGATTTCAAACAAATGTCCTGGGTCGTTCGAAGTGATTGGTATTTTGTCGCCGCCGTCGTAGAAATCGTCGTTGAGGTGCTCAATTTTTTGGTCGCATGCAAACAGGTTCATTTTGCCTGTTCCAGCCGTTGCAGCATCCATGTTTTGGATGTAAATGTCAATCAAATCGTTTGGGACGTCTGCGGGGACATTATACTTCAAATCGTTCACCTTGGTTGGGCGTAACGCACCGAGGATTTCAAGACTACGGCCAAAGTTCTCCAAAGGAGGCATCGCAATTTTCGGTGTTGGCATATAGATGTGTTGAGACTTTGCCAATTTCACACCCGACACCCTATCATTAGAGGGGGAGGTTAAATTGAATCCGTCGAGAAAAGCACTCTATGTCCGGCGCACGCCATCCGAATTTCAACCGAGCCCTCGTTTTATCGCTCTTGATGATGATGATGACCCAAGTGGGGTATCTCGATTCAATGAATTCATTGACAAACAGCGAAGAAACGCTGAACGAGACCAACGACGTTCTCGAAACGGGCGGCTCTTCGTTTGCTTATGCGAACAACAAGGTGTCAACTGCACACCACACCTGCGCCATCCTTGACAACGGCGACCTGAAGTGCTGGGGAAAGGACGACTATGGACAGTTG
>JAQXFM010000339.1 GCA_029250305.1 Candidatus Poseidoniaceae archaeon
CGTGGGGGGTTCATAGGGGGATGAGGCGATGTCGGGCAAACCACTTCCAATGGCCGAGCGAACACCCCCTGCTTCGCGTCCAAAACCAAAACGTGAACGCCTCCCTCCGTGGTTCAAAACAGCCCTCCCATCGGGCGAACAACAGGCGATCTTTAACACCACAAAAGCAGCAGTGAAAGACAACACCCTTCACACAGTCTGCCAGGAAGCTCGGTGCCCAAACATCCATGATTGTTGGGCAAGTGGTGATGCTACGTTCATGATAGCAGGTCAAGAATGCACGAGGGGCTGTCGCTTCTGTGCTGTTGGCACCATCAAAACTCCACCTCCGTTGGATCTTGAGGAGCCCACAAATCTAGCCAATGCTGTCGAATCGATGAACCTCCGACACGCCGTCATCACCGTGGTCAACAGAGATGACCTGGCTGATAGCGGCGCTGACCATTACAAACAATGCATCGAGGCAGTTCACCTGCGCCAACCTCAAGTCACATTGGAACTCCTCTGTTCAGACCTTGCTGGCGACCATGAGGCCCTTGCCCATCTGCTGGAGGGAAGCCCTCTTTCCGTGTTCGCTCACAACGTCGAATGTGTCCCTCGGCTTGATGCAACGGTTCGAGACCATCGAGCCTCGTTCGGACAATCCCTTGAGATTCTGCGAGTTGCGAAACAACTTCGCCCCGACATTCTCACGAAGTCTTCGATCATGGTTGGGGTTGGCGAAACGGATGAAGAAATAACCGAAACGCTTGGCATGCTCAAGGATGCTGGGGTGGACCTTGTGACCATTGGCCAATACCTCGCACCCTCCCACAAGCACCTCGCCGTCGATCGATTCCCCGAACCTCAACTGTATGACGAATGGGCTCAGCACGCCATCAGCATTGGGTTCTCAGGAATCGCAAGCGGTCCACTGGTTCGCTCCTCATTCAAGGCCGGCCTTTTGTTGAGAAAAACCCATGACCCAAACAACTCAGAATCAATGCCCGGAGCCTATGTCTACGTGGCCAATCAAGCAAACGAGCCACCGGTACACCTTAAGAGCGGGATGGAATGAGGCGATTCAATGACCGAGAGAGTGACAGCCACGACAACGCCGTACACCATCGGACGGCCACCTTTCAGGCCGGGTGAAGAAGCCGATTTTGGCGGCAAATTCAAGGAACAGCCGGGCGATTTGAACCGCCCAGACCCTCGTTCATGCACCGCACAAGACACCGTGGCTCACGCTGTTGGCCTCGTTCGAGTGCTCAATGATGAAGGCGAAGCTCAAGGCGAATGGGACCCGAATTTGGACGCTGAAACACTGATTCAAGGTCTCGAATACATGATGCGGCTTCGAATCTTTGACGACCGAATGATCAAGATGCAACGCACCGGAAAACTGTCGTTCTACATGCAATCCCTCGGCGAAGAAGCCATCGCTATTGCTCAAACAATGGCCCTCGAAACTCAAGACTGGATTTTCCCATCCTATCGACAACCCGGCGCTCAGTTCGTCCGAGGACGGGACATGGTCAGCATGATTTGCCACTGCATCGGCAACACCGAAGACAACGTGAAGGGGCGACAAATGCCCGTTCACTACACATGGAAGGAAGGACGATTCATTTCCATATCCTCTCCAGTCGGCACACAATTCTCACAAGCAGTTGGCGTAGCAATGGCCAGCGCCTACAAGGGCGATGATGAGGTCTGTATCTCGTGGCTCGGCGACGGGACCTCGGCCCAAGGCGACTATCACTATGCCCTCAATTTCGCATCGACCTTCAAACCACCAGTGATCCTCAACGTGGTGAACAACCAATGGGCTATTTCCACCCACGCAAACCTTGCCACGGGTGGACGAACCTTTGCTGAGCGTGGACTTGCGTACGACATCCCCTCAATCCGAGTGGATGGGAACGATTTCCTCGCCTTGTACAGTGTTACGAAGTGGGCACGGGACAGAGGCGCAGCCGGACTCGGCGCAACCCACATCGAAGTCTACACCTACAGAGCAGGTGGTCACTCATCGTCCGATGATCCGTCCGCATACCGACCAAATGAGGAATTCAAATGCTGGCCCGGTGGCGATCCAATCGAACGCCTGAAGGCTCACCTCATCAAGAACGACATGTGGGATGAGAAGCGAGATGCTGCATTGGCCAAGAAAATTGACGATGAAGTCATGACCTCGTACAAAGCAGCATGCGAATTCGGCGATCTCGCCAGTGGACCATACCCCCCTGCGTCCACAATTTTCACAGAAGTCTACGAAACCGTGCCTTGGCACGTCCAAGAACAACGAGAGGAACTCGGCAAGTGAGGTGACCATGATGACACAAATGAACATGATCAAAGCGCTTAACTCGGCACTCGAGGTTCAACTTGAGAAGGACCCAAACATCGTCATCTTTGGCGAAGACGTTGGCTTCTTCGGAGGTGTCTTCCGAGTCACTGACGGCTTGCAGAAGAAATTTGGCGAACACCGAGTGTTCGATTCACCACTCGCAGAAGGTGGCATCGCTGCCATCGCAATGGGCATGGGCTTGAATGGACTCCGGCCTGTTGCAGAAATTCAGTTCGCAGACTACATCTTCCCTGCCTACGACCAAATTGTCAACGAGATTGCCAAGGTTCGACACCGCTCCGGAGGCGAATTCACCGCACCACTCACCTTCCGCACACCTGCTGGTGGCGGTATCAAAGGCGGCCACCATCACTCGCAGTCGCCTGAGGCGCAATTCACTCACACTCCAGGCCTCAAAGTGGTCTACTGTTCGAACCCTTACAACGCAAAGGGACTGCTGACCGCAGCCATCGAATGCAACGACCCTGTCATCTTCTTTGAACCAAAGCGGTGCTACCGAGGACCGTTTTATGGCGACCCACACAATGTGCCAACTTGGACAGATCACCCCGACGGAGATGTTCCTGAAGGCCACTACATCGTACCGCTCGAAGAAGCTCGCATTGTCCGAGAAGGGGAAGCATGCACCGTCATCGCATGGGGCACAATGGTTCACGTCGCTGAGCAAGCCATCAAGGACTCTGGCGTTGATTGTGAATTGATTGACCTTCAAACCCTCGTCCCATGGGACAGGGACACCGTCGTCAATTCAATCAAGAAGACGGGGCGATGTGTTATTGTTCACGAAGCCCCAAAGACAAGCGGATTTGGCGCAGAAATGAGCGCATCAATCCAAGAACGCTGCTTCTATCATCTTGAAGCACCAATCACTCGAGTGACCGGTTGGGACACACCCTTCCCTCACACAACGGAATGGGATTACCTTCCCAGTCCAGCACGAATTGCTGAAGCAATAAAGAAAACACAGGAGGAATGAATATGGGAACATTTGCATTTAAAATGCCAGATATCGGAGAAGGCGTCGTCGAAGGCGAAGTTGTAGAATGGATGGTCGCCGTTGGTGACACCGTCAAAGAAGACGATCCAATTCTCTCAGTGATGACCGATAAAGCAACCGTGGAAATTCCATCACCCGTCGATGGAACCGTGACAAAGGTGGTCGGCGAAGCAGGTGATATTCTCCCTGTTGGGGTCGTGTGCATTGAATTCGAAGTCGAGGGTGCTGGCAACGCATCCGCATCGGATGATGCCCCGGCAGCAAAGGAAGCACCCGCACCCGCTGCAAAGGAATCGAAGCCAGAACCAACCCCTGAGGTCGCACCTGCCCCAACGCCAGCACCAAAGGCTGCAGCAACCCCTGCTCCAGCAGCGGCGCCTGTCGCTCGTGCACCCGGCACCAAAGCACTGGCAAGCCCTGCAGTTCGTCAGCGAGCCCGTGAAGCAAACATCAGTTTGGATCATGTCGCTGGCTCAGGACCTGCTGGTCGAATCAGCCACGCTGATTTGGACGCTCACATTGCAGGTGGAGCCGCTGGCGCAAGCCGAGCCGCACCAATGGGTGGCCGTGCACGCACCGAACTCAACGGAACGGAAGCCATGAAGGTCATCGGATTGCGACGAAAGATTGCAGATTCAATGATTGCATCCTACTCCAGCATTCCTCACTTCTCTTACTTTGAAGAAGTTGATGTCACGGCATTGGAAGAACTCCGCCAACACCTCAACGCAACACGGCCTGAAGGCGCACCAAAGCTGACCTACTTGCCGTTCATCATGCAGGCCCTCGTCAAGGCGCTTGCACAGCGACCAGAATGCAACGCACTCTACGATGACGAAGCAAACGTCGTCACTCGCCACGAAGCCATCAACCTCGGCATCGCTACGCAGACCGACCGTGGACTCTTTGTCCCAGTCGTGAAGCACGTTGAAGCCATGGACATCTGGCAATCCGCTACAGAGATGGGTCGTGTCACTGGCGCGACCCGAGAAGGAAAGGCAGGCGTGGAAGACCTCACAGGATCCACATTCACCATCACCAGCC
>JAQXFM010000050.1 GCA_029250305.1 Candidatus Poseidoniaceae archaeon
ATGCATGCTGGCGGCCTATGTGGCATGGCAACAATGCTTGACCCTTCAATCACGACATCCGACAACCTCTCTGGCCAAGTTGTCGCCAGAAAGGGCGACCTTCCAGAGGTTCGAACCTCAGTCGACATCTCCATCAAACTCATGGAAACCATGGTCGCTGGTGAAGGTGAAGCACCAGAGCGAATTCATCCCCTTCGAAACAATGAGATGCTGATGATCAACGTTGCAACCGCAACATCAGTTGGCGTCACAAGAAACTCAGAGAAAGGCCGAGCAACACTCGAACTCAGACTCCCCATTTGCGCTGACCCTGGTCAGCGTGTTTCGCTCTCAAGGCGAGTCGGCACACGATGGCGATTGATTGGCTACGGAACGATTGAGTGACAACGTCATGCCTCACCATGAAGAGGAGGACATCAACATGCAAAAAGTCCTCATCGACGCATGCGGTTGGGCTGCTGTGATTGATTCTGGCATGAACTTCGATGCTGAACTTCTGGGTATCTTAGGCCGCCCAGAACTGTTGGTCCTTCCCAAAGTCATGGAGGAACTGGAATTGCTTGATGCAAAACGACCGAGGGCGAAGCGACTGCTTCTGAGCATGCTAATCGCCAAATCCTCAACAATCGAGGCACCGCTTGAGGTTGGCGAGCACACCGATGATCAATTACTCTACCTTGCGCAAACCAACTCGATGGTCGTGCTCACGGTCGATGTCGAACTGAAACGACGTTTGTTTGAGCGAGCTGTCCCCGTCCTCGAAGTTTCAAAAAAGAAACGACTCAACCTCATCGAAGGTCTATAGAAGCGAGTGTATTGGAGGCCCTCCCCCGAGGCACTCATTTTAATTAGCTTTGAAAATTAAACCCTCAGATTCATCATTTTTGTATCATGCCGGTAGGAACTTCATATAGGATAAAATGCGCCTTCCCCATATGTCAGAAATGAAGACGGTTAAGGCTGGCTCGATAAGCCATCATTTTGCCATCAAAAATCCACAGGGTACCGCCCTTGCTGAGGCTTTGATTGACCTTGGTATGTCACCAAGCATCGTCAAAGTGATGCTATGCCTCCACACACATGGTGCCACAACCAGTAAAATCTTACAAACACGTTGTGGACTTCGCCAGCCTGAAATCAGTACGGCGATCAAAACCCTCAACGAACGAAAAATGGTCAGAATTCAGAGCAAAGGAGCGAACGGTCGAGGAAGACCTTCTCACATTTATGAATTGACAGAAACCCTTCAAACATGCATTGGACAGTTCACAATGGAAATCGAAGAACGTATTGAGACAATGCAGAAAGGCATCAACACGGTTCAGCGATTGACTCAGAACATGTGATTAGGGCAACGTGAACAACACGTCGTCTCCATGCCCGTCGAGCAAGCCGAGTTTCACACCAGCATCAATCCAAGCATGGGCGTAGTTGATGGCCCCAAAGGCCCGAACACGATCACCGATCTTGAGGAAGTGCTGTGCGTCAGAGGCATAATCATCAGCCATTCGCATCATTACGGCGAGTTGTCTCGCTTCAGGCGAACCCTCTGCATGAATTGGTGTCGCCTTTGCACGCGCTCTGTGAGTGATATCAAGGTACTTTTCAACACGCTCGATTGACACCTCGGTTTGTGACTCGCTCATTCGCCTCCCTCCTTTTGCCGTTTGAGCAGGCGCCTGACATCTTCAGTCCGTCCGAGAGCACCATACAACTCAACTGCTCTTGAAAGTCGACCCTCGTCTTCTGCGGTTTGGGCACGGGCAAACAAGGAGCGTCGCTCCTCCCAATTCTTAGCAAGCGCTGCTTCTGCTGCCGCCTGGTAACGACCCTGACGTTCAGATTGCGCCAAGTGAGGTGCTGTCCATCGACGCACAAGTCCGTCTCGTGTTGCTGTTGCCATCGCATCAGGCGTGAGGCCAACAAGGAGGTCGCCGAGGTTCATGCCCTGCCCGAGCAACTCACCGTCGCCTCCTTCACCGCTCGATAGATGGTGAAGATGGCCCTCTATGCCAAGAATCCACCAACCGTCTGCGCTTCGAACGCCTTCCATTGGCTCAAGTGAATCATACTCAATGCGTTCAATCGAATCCCAACCGAAGGGATGAGGCACACCTTCCCAAAGACCCCCGTCGCTGGATTGCATCAAAAGACGACCGTGCATGAGGGGCGTTACCCAACTCCAAACTCGATCTTCGAGGCATCGCTTCTGGTCAGACTGTGCCAATCGTGCGCACCACAAGCGACCATCTGCGGCCTGCCACATCATGTGCTCACGGTCAAGCCATCCGAGCAAACGACGTACTTTTCCGCTGTCCAACCGTCGAATCCCCCTGCCTTCATGTGAAAACAAGTGGAGATGCCCTTTTCTTCCAGAGAGAATCCAACCTCCGCCGGGCCGGGCTGCTACGTCGGTGAAGCCACCTGGTGTTGAACGGCCTTCGCT
>JAQXFM010000226.1 GCA_029250305.1 Candidatus Poseidoniaceae archaeon
GTTCGCTTTAATGCATCAAACAAGCATCAACGGTGCCATTTCGGTAAAAAGGCCCCATATCTTCCCGTTATCGGAAAATCGGATGGTATTTCCGGCGCTCTTCGGTCGAAAACCATCAATCTGAGCCGCAGTGTGGAAAATACACCGGTTGGCCGTTTGAACTGAACCTTGCTGCCGAGCAGGACTTGCGGTCCGGTTCGATTCAGGATTTTTGCGAGCGACGTCGAGTTGCCCACGCGGACGATGCATGATTTGTGGCGATTAAAGCCTCGATTTTCACTTGAGCCCGCTGATGCACCCTGAAACCTGTTGGCCCGGGAAGGTGAGGTGGACTGCGATCGGCTTCCGTTCCAGGTCCTCGACGAATGCGCTGCCCTTCGTGCACCCAATCCCATTCTTCCACTTCATTGTCGCCTCGAAGTTCAGTCTTTGCTTCTGATGAGCGTGGATACGAAGCGTGTGCAAGGTCTGCCTGTTCGAGAACCACGCCAGCCATTCGAAGGCGTCGCTTGGCTTTGAGTTCCGCAATGTGTTCCTTTCTGGTGCTCATGCGGAGCGCAGCTAAACCGTAATGTTCAGCAATCCAAGCCTCTTTCCGATTGCCTTCTTGACGCCACATCTTTGGTTTCTTTCCTTTCTCCCTTTTCTTTGTTCCAGATTCAAACCAACGCTCTGAACGGAGCGTTGTCTGCATTGTGATCCGAAGGGTTCGAACATCGAGGGCTGCAATTCCCGGAGCAACATGGTTGTAGGCGCCCACATCCATCGCAACCCACGCTGGACGCCGATCGTCAAGGTGGAATTTAGAGAACGCCACCTCGCCACCAGAACGGCCCACCTTGGTTGTGGTGGAATGGCCAAACACCACCATTCTCGCCGGGTCCACTGGTTGGTCATGCTGGAACCATCGCTTACGAATCCACAACAGTTCCTTTTCCCCCTGTGCATCCAACGGCATTCGCGGGTCATAGCCTGCATGGACAAGACGGATGCCATCCAAGACAATTTGCGTAGGGAGGTTGTCCATCCACATTGCGTCGTTGAAGAAGTCTGATTTTGCCTGCCAAAGGTCCCCTTCTGCTCTCACAATGTACGAGCCCCATGTTGATTTGCCACCTCGTTGAAGCCATGGTTGCCATAATTCGACCTGTCCCTCAGGGGTAATCGATTGGATGGCCATCTGCTCATGGTTCCCTTTGATGCAAACGATTCGTGGATCGTTTCGAACCATGGAGATGAGGCCTGCGGAATCTGGGCCTCGATCGATGAGGTCGCCGAGGCAGACAACTCGGTCTTCCTTGTCAAGTTGCAAGCGATGGAGCAGGGCTCGAAACGTGGCAACGTGCCCGTGTATGTCACCAACAGCGATGACACGGTGACCCGCATCCAACCTTGCCTGAAGGTCAGCCTCAAGGCTTGGGTCTCTGCATGAGGGGCCAAGTGGAATGTCGAGTGAACAACTCATTTCTTTCCCTGAAGAGTTTCCTCTCCGGTTCCACCATTCCACTGTGGTTATATTGTCTTCGCCTCGAATCCAGTCGTCACATATCGATTTGGCGACCTTTTCCTACATCTTCGACGAAAAAATTCAGCGGAATCGGGGGGTGAATTCGTACACTGCTGGGCAGCGCTCTCAGCGTGCATCCGTTGAAAGGTGAGCGGTGCTCAGTTACCACGTTGTGGCAAGAACGGAACGAGCTTGGCAGCGAGGCTACCGACGTTTCGTGTCTGAATCCAAACGGTTCCTTGACCGGAGAAGTTCATGACCAATCCTTCGCCACCGACGAGGAACGACTTCATGCCGCCGACCTTGTTGATGGTGTATTGAACACCGTCATCGAATGCGACAACGTGACCGGTGTCGACGGTGATGGTTTGTCCTGGCTCAACTGGGATTTGCTTGATGGCTCCAAAGGAGTTGTACCATACACGGCCAACGCCTTCGTTGCTGGTTGCTTGAACGAAGAACATCGATTCGCCGCTGAAGAAGCCCTTTGCACCTTGGAATTTGGTGTCAGTTTCGACGTTGAGGGTGGAAGCGAGGTAGGATCCACCTTGGATGAAGATCTTGCGTCCCGGTTGAACGTTGAAGCCTTGGATGTCGCCCGGAGAACCTGGTGCAACGCTGACCCAGCCACCTGCTGCGCCTGCAGTGAAGGTGTTGAGGAAGAACGATTCGCCGCCGAACGCCATCTTCTTGAGGCTCTTGAACAGACCGCCGCCGCTGCTGCGGGTTTGCATCTCGACGCCGCCCATAGCCACCATGGCTCCGGGTTCGACGTTGACTGACTCACCAGGGGACAGTGCGTAGGTCAAAAGTGTGTACGATGGGTTGAATTCAATATGTTCTTCCATATTGATACTACCGATTGGACGTATATAATACGCATGGTTCTAGCGAATTAAGTCATTCAGGTTTGCGATTCAACTCTTGTGGAATGAATTGAATGCTTGAACTGCCTCATCGGATTGAATTGAATAAACCATTACTGGTATCTCAATCCAACTAAGTGTAGCCAAGTGACTCAAGAGATCTTTCGCAGACGATCGGTTTCCATCCCCCGTACCCGGTTGCTCCTTGGTCGAATTTTGTTTCCACCACGCCATCTCTTTGCTGTCGCAAATGAATACGATTGCAGAGATTGTACCTGAATTGAAATGGTGCAGCGCCGAAAGAATG
>JAQXFM010000092.1 GCA_029250305.1 Candidatus Poseidoniaceae archaeon
AACCAAGGAAGCGTGGATTCATCTGTCGGAATCACCATCAACGCAAACGCAAGGCCAATTGGGATCCATGGGAGGCGTTGCTGCAGCATTGCGGGGAAGTAAAACACCAACACAGCGACCCAAAGCATGACTGTGAGGGAGAAGTAATCACCGAGTCCGCCTAAGGTTTCCGTCGTGAGGGGGCCAAGCACAAGATTGAGTTCGCTGCTTCTTGCATAGAGCATGGCAAGGATGATTTCTCCGATGAGGACGAGGGAAGCTCGTTGCATAATATCGGAGCGGAGTTCCTCTTTCGAGGCATAGTACCCTTGGATAGCAATGATGAACACAAGCAAAGAAAGGGCCCCACCAGACTGTTCGGGGCTGACATCGTGGGCTGCCTCAAACAGGAACGGCGCAATGCCTGATGCGATGACAACGACGATCATGTTGATTGAATTGTTTGACTTCAGAGCCATCTGCATTCCAGCGATGCTGAGTACAATGGTGGAGATTCCTATTCCATAACTGACGACACCATCTGACCAGTTCAGCCAGATGTTCATCCCTGCAGCGATTAACACAATCATTGGAGCATAGGATGCAACGGCCCAACCGAATTTGGTTTCCCCTTTGAAACGATGAAGAAGTGCGTATTGAGCAGCCATCATGCCAAGCATGGCGATTGTTTGGACGTAGATTCCATTCTCGTTAGGTGCCCATTCCCCGGGACCAGCACTGTTCCCAAAGAAATCGCCACCTTCGAATAAGCCGATGACAAACCGAGCACCCCATACCACGCCAACAGTTGCGAAAAAGAAACCAACGCCAAGCATGTAATCTTGTACGTCCCTCAATTGGTGGCCATTGCCACGGCTTTGGACTTCAATCCAACCAATGGCCAGTCCAGCTGAAAGCAAACCGCCAAAGGCGAGAACGGCGAAATCGGCGTTTGTTGCCGAATCGTCGAATGCGATGCCGATGATGCTGAACCATATCGCGCCGATGGCAATGGCAAGCATGATCAATTGTGAGAAGCGAACAAGTGAACGCTCGCTTTCATCAATGCGAACCCCAGGGGCCGCCACAGTCATTGGTCGAACGGTTGGTTGAGCATTTGCCAACAGTGATGTGCCGGAGTTTACGGTGTTCTGCATGACGCTCGTCTGAACCGCAGGTGCTTTTCTTCGTGGTGCTGCCATGAAAATAAATTCTTTGTTTGGGCATAAAAGCATTCACCCGTATGATAACTTTACACAACGAATTCTATACAGTCTCGCTGGGGCCATGGTGGCCGATTTGGACATTCATTCAATGGTTTCAAAAACTGTGCCCACCTCGAATGTCCACGAGGCGTTGAAATGTCCAAAGTCCAATCCACCCTTTCGCTGCTCTGTTTGAGTTTGTTGTTGCTTCCAGCAATGGCCATGGCAATGCCAGTTTCAGTCGAAACAGCATCCGATGAAACCGAGGGATGGTGGGTCGAAACCACCGTCGATCGGGACGCAAATGGAATCGGCGATATGGTTGAACTCCACAAAGACAACCCGCTCTTCTTAGACGATGCAGGTACCTTGCCTCTGATTGTGGATTTCGATCACACACCCACCGCTGATGACATTGCGCTTTTGGAGCGAGAGGTCGGCTATGAGCACCAGTGGACTCTGAAGCACATCGATGCGCTCGCAGGGCGCATCCACGTCGACCAAATCCTCGACACGACAACGCTTCCCGGTGTCGTGATGCTCGAACTCGATGGAATCCTATCGATTCAAAACGGCGACGCAGCGGTCCTCCACGGAGTCGACACCGTGTGGACCGATACCGGCTATGACGGTGCTGGAGCAACGGTTGCAATCATCGACACAGGCATCGATGGTGCACACGCAAGTCTTGATGATTTAGACGATGACAATACCACCTATGACCCAAAGGTCATTGGTTTCTATGATCCAGTGAACAACCCTGGTCTCACCAACGGAACCGAAGTGTTCCCTTACGATGACCAAGGCCACGGCTCGCACTGTGCTGGAACCACCGCTGGAACCGGTGCTCCAACATACGAACACGTCGGTATGGCGCCACAAGCCAATCTTGTGGGTGTCAAGGTGCTCGATGCAGGTGGCTCAGGTTCCTTCGCTACGGTCATGGCAGGTATGCAATGGACCGTCGACAACCGATACCAATTCAACATTCGAGCGGCCTCAATGAGCCTCGGAGGGCCTGGTGCAATTGAATGGACTTCTTCCGAAGAGGACAGC
>JAQXFM010000096.1 GCA_029250305.1 Candidatus Poseidoniaceae archaeon
TGCAGCGATGATGATTCTCGGGTGCATGCTTGCGCTCGGCGACCCATCGATTCTGCCGAGCGGATTATGGCAGACTGGAGGCATCTTGGCACCCGCCTTCGCCTCCGGCTTGGCCGGCGACCCTACATCGCACTTGATGCAAGAAGCTCGTGCCAATGACTGGTGGCGTTCCCATGGCCAACGAACACCCAGTGCATTGGGACTTGGCGTGTTGATTGGCGGCATTGTAACGGCAGGTGCTTGCTATGTGTACATCGGTGAAATTGACATCATGCTGGCCATCATTGGAGCCATCATTTGTGAAGGCACCATGAGCGGCGTGCGCCTCTTGCACGCTTCCACTCAGCGACTTGCCCGACCAAATGCTGTGTTCGTTCGACTTCTCCTCCCAGCGTTCATTCTCCCATGGGCCCTCATCGTAAGTTGGGCGGCGGCACTATGACAACGCCCAAGTTCAAGAAGGGGAACTGAGGGGGTTTACACATGGCAGGTCGAAGCGCAGAGGTCCTTCTCGGGCTCGGCTTTGCCGGCATCATGACGACACTGTTTCTTGGGTTCCAATGGGCACCAAGCGTAGCGATTGATGCGTTCGAATCACCCGCCGCTCAACGGATATTCTATTGGCATGTTCCCGCTGCGTGGGCTGCATTCATCGCATTCGCCGTTCTTTTTACCGGTTCAGCAATGTGGTTCTTCAAGCGAAGCCCACTTGGATGGAGGTTGCATGTTGCAGGAGCCGAGGCAGGCTTAGCATGTGGTTTGATTGCCGTGTGGTCAGGCTGCGTTTGGGGTGCAGCCGAATGGGGCACTCCATGGGATTGGACCGACGTTCGGTTGAACACCTTTGGCCTCCTTACGCTTCTTGCATTGTTTCTCGTTTTGGGAAGGCAATCTCAACCTGATGGAGTCGAGTCTCGAGATACCTTCTCCACCTTCGGATTGTTTGGTTTCGTTCTTGTCCCCTTCACCTACATCGCCACACGGATCTGGGAAATACGCCACCCCGGGCCTGTTGTTGGGGCAGGTGACGATGGTGGTTCACTTTCAGGCGACATGGCCATTGTGCTGCTCATCGGCGCACTGTCGTTCACCATCTTCATCATCGGCCATATCCTCATCTCAATGCGAATTACAAGCCTTGAGCAGCGACTCGAGCAAGCACAACACCACATCGATGGAGGAAAATGAATGGACGGAATGACATACCTAACGGTTGCCTATCTTGGCATGATTGCTGGCATTGCCATTTGGACGTGGACCGTTGTGAACCGATCTCGGACCATTGAAGCAAGACTTACGGCTGTGGAATCCAGCATGGGCATTATCGCTTCTGAAGCGGATTCAATCAGCAAAGAACAGGAAAATTGAGCGCACTAAAGGCCACAGGTTCAAGCCGAGAACCCCGAGGGACAGGATAGGGGACCGTTATGGCTAGGAGTCTTGGAGGTGAATTCTGCTTGGTTTGTGGAGCGGATCCGCCACTCTACGGCGAGCGAATGTGCGAGCCGTGTGTGCGAAAGCGGGTCAAGCTCGTGAAAGTCCCAGAAAACATCCCTTGGGTCCGTTGCGCACGATGTGGCATCGTCGAGATACAAGGGAAATGGGTCCAAATCTCGGAGGAAGAGATTTGGGACGAATTAATTCAACGCCACGTCCATTTCCACAAAGATGCTGAAGATGTCGGACTGGCCCTCGAAACGCGAACGGTCTCGGACCGCCATACGCTCCTCCATGTCCAAGTCGAGGGCGTGATTGAAGATTTGTTGTTCCAAGAGGAACACACCATGCGTGCCAGAATGGCTAATGGCGTGTGCTTGACATGCACACGACGGGCTGGGAATTATTTCGAAGCCACCGTGCAACTTCGTTCAACGGGGCGAAGGTTGAGTGAAGAAGAATTCAATGCCCTTCGAGCAACATTGGATAAGGTGCTCGAGGACTTGGCGGATGATCCAATGTTTTTCATCACCTCCGAAGGACCCGTCACAGGCGGCTATGACATCGTTCTGGGAAGCAAAGGACTCGCTCGAACATGGGGCCGTCACCTCGTCTCTGAATACGGTGGCCAAGTGGCAGAATCGAACACGACCGTCGGCCGGAAAGACGGAATTGATGTCACTCGATTGACGCTCTTGTACCGCAAGCCAGGGTACGACATCGGCGATGTAATCCGATGGCGAGACCGCTTCTGGCGCCCAGCCACTTGGACCAAAGATGGAGCCATAATGAGCCGAATCGATCGACAAGAGCGGACAGGTGCGAGTTGGCGTGACCTTGAATCAGCCAATGTGGTCACCCAAATGAAAGATCACCTCGTGGTTGACCTGATCACTCAAGATGATTCTGTTGGTGAATTCCTCGACCCAAGCACCTGGCAAATGACCCCCATTCGATTGCCATGGGATCACGATCGCACCCGTCCACTTCGTGTAACAAAGGTGGACGGTGAATGGTTAGCCCTGCATCACCTTGGATGCGATGAAGAAGGAGGGAAACCAGATGAGTGAACCCCCCACTTCAACCCCGACCAAAGCCCCAAGCCTCGTGGAACTGGCTCACGCATTGGACAATGGAGGCATGATTGGCTACACCCGCGCCTTTGTCCAAGATTTCCGCCAAGGGTTGAACCACGTGTCCTTGAAACGCTTTGACTGGATCAACGAACTCGCCAACAAAAATTGGGCAGGCATCCTCTGTCTTGGCATGGG
>JAQXFM010000237.1 GCA_029250305.1 Candidatus Poseidoniaceae archaeon
GAGGGTTGGGCGGATGGAGGATTTGAGGTGGAACATCAGATCTTCTTGCGTTGTTACATTTTTCATTTGAGAAGAAGGCATGGCTTTGACAAACGACATCAGGGCCGATTGGACTTCCATGCGGATGGTTTCTGCGATGTCGCCACTCTTGACGGTCAAGGTACCTTTTGCAGGGTAGGTGACCAAGCGGGGTGCGGACTCCCGGGTGATCTCGACGCTGATGTTGACAAGGCAATTTATTTCCTCACCAGCATCGGATTGGCCACGAACTTGGACCATGACGAGGTGGGGGCCCGTGAAACAAAACATGAAGGCGCGATGCGGGTTTTTCTTGCCAAGCATTCGACCGAACAGGCCCATCTCTGGACTGACTTCCATGTGCTGCTGCGAGACGGAACCGACCACTTTGCCATTTTCGAGCACCACGCAGATTTCGTTTGGCTTCAGCGTCACTTCCGCTTGTTCAGGGATCGTCTTACCGAGCAGGTACTGGGCCACAACAGTTGGATTTTCTCGCCATCTAAAATTCATCATCTCACCTTTGTGTTAATCCGTCAATGAACATGTTGCGTTCAAGGAAATGGTTTCGCGCTCTGTTGATTTTCTGCTCCCACTGGGAGATTTTTTCCATCCCTTCCGTCTCATCAAGGCCGGCGAGTTCACTGGCGACTTCGTTGGCGTTGCGCGTTGCGTCCACAAGCGATTGAAGGCTTGCACTGTCGTGGTTGACGAGTTTTCGAACCGAGGCCGATTTCAGTTTGCCAATGCCTTTGTGCTTTGAGACGTGATTGGCCGTGGTGGAGAATTGGGCTTCTCGCTTGAACGCCTGGAGCGTTTCAATGGCTTGGGCACACGCCATTCTCGAGTTCCTGTGCCCCCGTCGATGGGCGTCTTGTTCGAGCTTCTCTCCATGGCGGATGAGCATCTCACAACGGCGTTGAATTTCTGAACGCACGGCCTCATCAGATTTCATGAATCGACCTTTCTCATAGCCATCGTACACGGTGACAAGGGCCCTCACTGCTTGGATTGCAGTGGCAATAGCAGACGATTCTAAACCCATTCACTTGACCCCATTACGACATCCTTTGGGTTCTATATTACAGTGTTGAAGCGTTGCGTGCTCGCCTAAAATTGTCCAGTGGAGCCAAAACCGCCCTCGCCTCGCGACGTGGTGCCGAGTTCCTCCACGCTGGTTTCCACAATGGTGACCTTCGGAACAGGCGCGAACAACATCTGTGCCACACGCTCTCCTTTGGCCACAACAAACGAGTCGCCTTCGCCAATCCATGTGGCCAAGACCATGAGTTCACCCCGGTAGTCGGCGTCGATGGTTCCAAGTCCGTTTGGCATGATCATGCCTTTCTTTCCAAGCGAAGAGCGGCATCGGATTTGACCTTCCCAGCCAGAGGGAATGGCCGTGGCCAAGCCAGTTCTGATGAGCGAACTCTTGTGGCGAACGACGGTGGTTTCCTCCAGTGCATAGAGGTCCCAACCAGCAGCTTCTGCTGAGCCTTGGGTCGGCAGGCGTGCCTCAGGATGCAACTTTGCGAATTCGACAGCGAGTTCTACTTGAGTCATGTTCCTGCCTCGTGTGGACGGTTCTTGACCGTTGTGCAGGTGACCGCTTCATCGAAATTGGTGAGTATAACTTTCAACTTCGTTGCGAAGCCCCTACCATGACAGAAGATGCGTCGGTCGGCGATGGTTTTGTCGAGCGAATGCTCCAACACCCACTGTTTCGCTCCTTCATCTGGTTCGCCATTTTCCGTGCCTTCTATGGGGCAGGAATTCTTGTTGTGACGTGGTTTCTTGCCAGCGAGGCAGAAGCCCCGCTTTGGGTCTCAGTGCTCTTCCTTCTGTGTTCGATGGTGTTCTCACGCTTGCTCTTCAAGGGGATCAAGCGGCTCACATCGAAGCAATCAGATGCTTCTGATTAGATGCTTGGGTTGAGGATTAAATCCACCAGTTCCTTTCGTTTAATGGCGGTGAATTCACCTGGCTTTAGGTTGTAGGATTCGAGAACCATGGATTCTGTCGACAATCGGTGTAATGTTTTGACTGGATTGTCAAGCGCTCCAAACATCCTTCGAATCTGTCGCTTTTTTCCTTCTCCGATGGTGAGAAGAACGCACCTGACCGATTGTTGTTCGACTTCTGCAGGTTTTGTCCAATAGGTATCCGTTGCTTCGTTCTCATCGACCACGATTCGAATGCCCTTTCGCAAGGCATCCAATTGATCTTCATCGAGGTCATGGGTGGTGTGGACTTCGTAGGTTTTGCGGACCGTATGGTCGGGGGAGGTGATTCGATGGACTATTTTTCCATCCGTCGTAACGAGCAAAAATCCAGTGGTCTGTTCATCAAGGCGGCCCACCGTTACCAAGCGTTCGAAGGTGGTTGGCTCGACATGCTCCCTGAACACCTCATAGACAGAGGTTTTCTCAAGCGAACGCTCGTGCGAATTCAGCCGTGAACAAATGCAACCAAGCGGTTTGTGAAGTAAGAAATGCACTTCCTCATCGTGGAGTTCAAGCACCTTTCCGTTGTAGGTGACCTCCTTGGTGTTGACGTTGAATTGGAAGGTCATGTTCTTGACGACGGAGCCATTGACGGCCACCTCGCCATCCCAAATGGCCTGCTTCACTTCAGCCTTTGAAGAAAAGACGCCAGTCTTTGAGAGAAACTGATGCAACCTTAGTTTCATTGTGCCCCTCACGGGTTGCTGTGCTGTGGCCTTCTTAGCCGTTGCCGATGCAGTGTTGCGCCTAAGGTTGGTTGTTGAATCCAAATGCATCTGCGGGTGGCGGTCCTTGCGGGCGGTTGGCTGATTCCATGGCGTTTGCTTCAAAATCGACTGCCTCTGTCGCCTCAAGGTCGTTCCACTTTGGCTCTGATGGAGCGCTCTGGCGCTTGTTCCACACAATGACTGCACCTGCTGCAAGACCCGCAATCGCCACGATTCGGAACACGACATCAAACCATGAATCGAGGCCTGAACTGTTTGGGAAGGCGTCAAGAGCGTTCGCAACCCCATCGTTGTCAGAATCGTATTTTCCTCGTGCATCGTTGGGGAAGAGGTCTGCATTATCGCCCAATCCGTCGCCATCGCTGTCAAGCCATTCGTAGGCACTCAGCGGGAAGGCATCTGCATTGTCACCAACGCCATCAAAATCTTGGTCGCTGCATTCACTTGGATCATCTGGCCACACATCGCTGTTATCGCCACATCCATCACCGTCACGATCGTTCCATTCGGTCGGATCGTTCGGGAAGGCATCTGCGTTGTCACCAACGGTGTCCATGTCTGTATCGTTCCATTCATTTGCATCAGACGGGAACACATCGGTGTTGTCACCATAGGTGTCGTTGTCGCTGTCCTGCCAGTCCCTTGCATCGGCGGGGAAGACATCGCTGTTGTCACCATGGCCATCACCGTCCGAGTCGTTCCATTCCTCGATGTCTTGAGGGAATGCATCGACCACATCTGCATAGCCATCGCCATCAAGATCTGGGCAGCCAAGGGGTACGAGTGAGGTTCCGAAGGTTAGGAAACATGCATCGCTGTTGTCGCCCACGCCGTCTTCGTCTTGATCAGCCCATTCAGTTTCGTCCGCAGGGAATGCGTCCTGATTGTCGCCTACGCCATCTTCATCGGTGTCGCTGCATTCTGTTGGGTCGTTGACAAACAGGTCACGGTTGTCACCGCACCCATCGCCATCGCTGTCCACCCACTCGGTTGCATCTAAGGGAAACGCATCAAGCCCGTCGATGACACCGTCTTTGTCGGTGTCTCTGTCACGCTCATTGGTTCCTGCGGCTGCTTCTTCTTGATTGGTGAACTCATCATCATCAATGTCAGGGTCTTCTGCATCGCTGCACCCGTCTTCGTCCAAATCATTGACATGGACCCCAAGAACGCCGAGGGGGCACGCATCTGCCTCATCAGCGAAGCCATCGTTGTCATCATCAGTGTCCACACTGTCTGTGCACCCATCGCCATCATGGTCGTTGCTTCCATCACCGAACGGGCACGGGTCGATGGCGTCGTTGTATCCGTCGCCATCCGTGTCACGTTGAACTGCTGAGCATCCCTCTTCGTTCACCGATTCGCCTTGTGGAGTGTTGACGCAGGTGTCCTTGCCGTTGGCCACGCCATCGTTGTCGTCGTCCCGTTGCGACCAATCGCAGCCGTTCAAATCACGGCTGCTCATGTCCTCTGTCCAATCGCATGCATCGTACGCATCGAGGATTCCATCGCCATCCATGTCACCCTCGCCAATCGCTTCAATCGCAAACCTGGCAATGAATCGGTGCATCACTCGGGTTGGGTGGGCTTTGTCAAAGAACAGGTATTCGTCGACGTTTGGAACCACGGTGTCACCGCTGCTGCAAATTGGCAGTGGCAGCAAGGAGATGCCACCTGTGCAAGCTGCGTCCTGTGTGTTCGTCAAACCAAGGGCTTGCTTGTTCTGTAAGATGTCATTGAAGATGTTCCAAGCATCAATGCTGTGGATGGTGATGCCCAATTCGGCAGAAAGGTTGGCGATGATCCCGGCTAATTTTTGGTTGTAGAGGACAACTTCCTGTTGGATGGCCGTTTGCTGGCTTTGTGAACGGCTTGAGATCTCAGGTGTGGATTCTAAAGGAGGTAAATTTGGGATGATAAATTCAGTTGCTCCACCGTTGGCAAGTTGGCGAATGTGGGCTTCCATGTTGGTCGCGATGATGTCTGCATTGGCGCTGCCGTAGAGGAAATCATTGCCACCGGCCCAGAGGGAGACAACTTCGGTGTTTGGGATGGTGCTTTGCACATTTGTGAGGTAGTTGGTAATTTGAGTGCCTACGTTTGGAAGAAGGAGGTAGGAGTAGCCTGTGCCTGTCTGTGAACCGCCAAACGCTCGATTGTCGCCCGTTGCTGTGCCCGAGCCGATCGAAGTCTGCAATCCATATGCATCACTGACGTATTCAAGCCACACTTGCCCGTTTGAGAATCGGCCTTGCCAGTAGGGAGGGACATCCGGTACATTGAGGATGGAATTCTTTGCGTTCCCCATGTCGCTTAGTGAGTCGCCAAACGCCAAGAGATTGCCACGCTGGGGCATGACGGAGTTGTGAAACACCGCAAATGCGTGTGTATCTTGGGTCATTGTTGCATTGGATTGGTCCATCACGGTGAATGATGTTCTGTAGAAGGTATCACCATTGTAGAAGTGCTTTGCATCAACGATGACTTCTGTGACGGTGCCTGTGGCTTGGAAAGGTGCTCTTCCTTCTAAGAGGACCGTGCCTGATTCATCACGGAGTTCCCACTCATAGAAGAGTTGAGTTCCAAATGGGAGGTTGGAAATCGATGCGACGAGTTCAACCGTTTCGTTTGATAACCATTCTTGGCGCTGTGTTGACAACTCCATGCTTGCGGCTCGGCCTGATGAGGCATGAGCGATGGCGACGCCCTGCATGAGCATCAGAAAAACCAGCGCCATACATCGGACTCGCACGGTTTGCCCTGTGCTGATTGAGTTG
>JAQXFM010000100.1 GCA_029250305.1 Candidatus Poseidoniaceae archaeon
ACCATGCATCGCCGACCGGCAAGTTGGCCTGTTCGATTTGGCGAGCTATCGGGTGATCCATCGAGGCGAGGCGTGCGTCAATCAAGCGGGCGTGTTGGCCAAGGTCACGGTACCTTGGGTAGCCTGCATGCAATTCATCAGCACCTTGGCCACACAAGCCGACCGTCACCTTTTCAGCCATCTTTTGGAACAGTGGTTGGAAAAACAAGACGGTGACATCGAAGTCTTCTCCATGCCACGTGAGGTCTGGAAGTCGCTTGTCGAACGAGTCGGCTTCCAAAATGTGTTGATGGTGTTTGAGGTCCAGTGAGGAGGCGACGTTTTCGGCGGCGATCCAATCGGGGTTGTCTTCGCTTTCAGCCACGGTCCAGCATTCTGGCACGGGTTGGCCTGCGCGTTGAGCAGCTTCGTGAGCGACGGCTGCAACCAAGGAGGAATCAAGGCCACCTGACAGAACGATGCCCATTGGGACTTCACCCATGAGTCGCTGGCTCACACCATCGACAAAGGATTCCAGTAGGTGACTTGCTTGAGTTGATGGATTCCATGTGGATTCAGGGCTGAGGGATTGGCGTTCCACATTTGCTTTGTCAATCATGGTTGGTACCCCATCCTTCATTGACCACACCTCGACGGTGCCTGCACGGACCTGATGCACGCCTTTGAGCAAGGTTGTACCGTCGAGTGGGTACTCCCAAGCCAGTCGAGCAATTAAGGCGGCTTCATCGAAAGTTGGGATGTGGTTTTCATGGGCGCGAAGTGCCTTTGCTTCGCTTGCAAAGAGCAAACTTCCATCGACGTGCGTGCGAACGAGCGGCTTGATGCCAAGCGGGTCGCGTGCAAGCAAGAGGCGTTGTTCGATAGGGTCCCATAGACAAAATGCGTACATGCCGTCGAGTTGGTTCACCCATGCTGCATGTTGACGAGCCGAAAGCGAGCCCGTTTTTTGTTGCTGCTTTGCTTTGCTGTACAACGCCATGATGGCTTCAGAATCTACATTGCTGGTCCACGGGTAGGGTTTGTTTTCAAGGCGAAGTTGGGCATGGTTGTAGATTTCACCATTGGCGACGAGAATTTCACCATTAGGTCCGAAGATTGGTTGGTCGCCTCCAGCACGATCCACGATTGCCAGGCGGGTGTGGCCTAATGCGAGTGTGTCGTCTGTCCACGCATCTTGACCGTCCGGGCCTCGATGCTGTTGAAGTCTGTTCATGGCGTGAATCACGTTGATGTCTGGTCGCCCAAACATGCCTGAAATTCCGCACATAATGTCAAGTCGAAGGCCCGCCCTTCTTCAACCCATGCCGGTTGGTTTTATTCACCAAACGGGGTATCGAACCATGACGACAGCCATGAGGATGATGGCCAAGGAAAAGCCAACGAAGTAGGTGATTTGTGGGGGTTCTGAAGAGTTTGTCTCGTCGCTCATTGACGTCACCAATCGAATCCACTCGACACCATCATTTGAACATATTGAGGGCTATGGTTCGTTTCAAGACATAATCTGGAGGAACGGTTCGAGCACCAAGAGAAGGCCAAGAGGGATCAATGTCATGGTGGCGTTATCGTCAATGTAGCGCAATCTTGGCCACTCAGCGGCCACACAGAGGGGTCCAAAAACAACGGCAAGCCAGAGCGGCGTTGCGAAAAAGTGCCAACATGCCACCCATATCAACGCAATGAACACGCACGAATACAGAATCACATTCTTTGTTTCCGTGCCACGACGCCTTAACTCGCCCATGAATGGGTCGCCGAACGACAATGAAAGGATGAGTGGCCATGCGTAGGCTTTCGTCGGCGCAAGCAAGAACACCATGCCTACGCCAAAAGCGCCCCATGCCAGGGCAGATACTTGCTTTGCCTCATACGAGCGTTGACCAAAGATTGTGATGCCCATTTTCAGACGAATTGCTTCTGCTGCAAGGATGGCAAGGATGACGAGGGAGACCAGTTGAGGAACGTCGCTGCCAATTGAATCAGCCAATGCCTCGCCCCATTTGAAAAACACAAAGGGAACTGCAGCCATTCCAACGTGAATGCCACGGCGGAACAGGTGGCCGCTCATGCCGCCCACTGAAAGGTCCACTGGGTTGGTTAACTCGACGTGTTCACTCACTTTCGTTCGCCCCGATGGAATGTATCACATCGTCAAGCGACATATAACCTGAGGCTAATTTTTCGAGGAAATCGTCCAGTTGTGGAGATTCGAGTATTTTCCGTTCGTGATGCGCAAGCAATCGTTCTCGCCATCGTGCTCGCTCAGAACGGCCCGATGAGACCAGTTCAAGCAACATCGCTGAGGCGTTTTCAATCCCGGTTCCATGCAGCGCTGAAGTCAACATGACAGTGGGTGATGTCCCGGTTCCTAACTCATAAGATTCTCTGAGTTCATCGGCATGACGTTCTGCACCGGGTAGGTCGCATTTGTTGACGATGACTGCATCAGCAAGTTCGAGCAGGCCTGCCTTTTCGGCTTGGACACCATCGCCCCTTGCCGGACCTTCAACTACCAAAATTCGATCTGCGATCGCTGCGCATCGAACTTCTGCTTGCCCGGCCCCAACAGTCTCGATGACCACTCGGTCCCATCCCAAGATCAACAGGAACTCGGTCATGTCGGCAACGATGAGGGGGACGCTTCCAGATGCTTTGCGGGTGGCGATGGAGCGCAGGTAGACGTTGTTTTTGAGGGTCGGATGGTCAACAACCGTCATTCGAACTCGGTCCCCGAGCAACGCACCACCGGAACGCGGGGATGATGGGTCGACAGCCAAAAGAGCCACTCGTAATCCAGAGCCGGCCCATTGCGTCAACAACCCGTCCAAGAGGCAAGATTTGCCCACGCCGGGGGCTCCTGTGATGGCGAGTGATTGCCAGTGTTCGGTCGTGGCTTGATGTTCACCAGTGATGGTTTTGATTTCGTCAAGGGTAATGCTTCTGTTTTCAAGCGCCGTTAAGGTGCGTGCTAACGACCTCCGGTCGCCTTGCATGGCTGCCTCAATCATTGCTTGCAATGCACTCACCTCATGCTTCAGAAGACCAGTGCCATTCGCTTGTTTGCCCAACACCGGCATCATCCATTGCGTTTGATGCTTGTATGAACTCAAGGATTTCTGATGTGGGTGTGCCCGGGCCAAAGATGGCGCGAATCTTGCAATCAAAGAGGGCATCACGATCGTCGTCAGGAATGATGCCGCCTCCGAAGACGATGACATCGTTGAGGCCTTCAGTTCTCAACAATTCACAGACCTTGGGGAACAAGTGTCCATGCGCCCCAGAGAGGGAAGAAAGTCCGAGGAATCGAGCGTCTTCGTCTCGAACGGTGTCGACAATTTGCTGAGCGCTTCTCCTGAGGCCCGTGT